>JAUYAJ010000051.1 GCA_030693565.1 Rubrivivax sp. | reverse complement strand
CCCATCGCGATGCCGATGTCGGCCGCCTTCAGCGCCGGCGCGTCGTTGACGCCGTCACCGGTCATCGCCACGATGTTGACGACGGCCTGCAGCGCGTCGACGATGCGCAGCTTGTGCGCCGGCGCCACCCGGGCGTAGACCGAGGTCTTGCGCACGGCCTCGGCGAAGGCGGCCTCATCGAGCGCATCGATCTCGGCGCCCGTCAACGCGACATTTGGGGCGGGTGAATCCGCGTCGACGATGCCGAGGTCTGCCGCAATGCGCGCCGCTGTCTTCGGGTGATCGCCGGTGATCATCACCACCCGGATGCCGGCCCGGCGTGCTTCGCGGATGGCCACTGCCGCCTCTTCGCGCGGTGGGTTGATCATGCCGACGGTGCCCACGAACACGAGGTCGCGTTCCAGGGTCTCGGCGTTCGCCTGGTCTTCACCCGGCGCCAGCGGCCGGTAGGCCACGGCCAGTGTGCGCAGCGCGGCGTCGGTGAGGCTGTCGACGTCGGCCAGCAGCCGTGCCCGCAAGGCCTCATCGAGTTCGACGATCTCCAGCCCGACGCGCGCCCGCGTGCAACGGCCGAGCAGCACGTCGGGCGCACCCTTGGTGATCGCGACGAGCGCGTCACCGTGTTCGTGGTCGCGTTCGATCGTCGTCATCAGCTTGCGCTCGGACGTGAACGGGATCTCACCGACGCGCTCGAAGCGCTGCTCGCGCCGCTGCGTCACACCCAGCTTGCGTTCGGCCACCAGAAAAGCCGCTTCGGTGGGGTCGCCGTGGATTTGCCACTCGCCACTCTCGGTCTGGCGCAGATCGGCGTTGCCGGCCAGGCTGCCACCGCTGAGCACGACGATGGTTTCAGCGCGCAGCGGCCCCTCGGCCAGTTCCGCCGGCTCGGCGCCGCTGTGGCCAGCCGGCTTGACTTGGCCTTCAGGCGCATACCCCACTCCGCTGACATGGGTCTCGCCCGAGGCCGTCATCACGCGCTCGATGGTCATCTCCGAACGCGTCAGGGTGCCGGTCTTGTCCGAGCAGATGACCGACGCCGAGCCCAGCGTCTCCACCGACGACAGGTTCTTGACGATGGCCTGGTGTTTGGCCATGCGCTGCACACCGAGTGCCAACACCACCGCCAGGATGGCGGGCAGCCCCTCGGGTACCGCGGCAACCGCCAGCGACACGCCAAGCAGCAGCACGTGCACCACATCGGCGGTGTTGCGGATCTCGGCGATGAACAGGATGGTGCCGACCACCACGACGGCGATGGCCACCACCGCCAGGCCCAGCGTGCGCCCGATGCGCGCCACTTCCTTCTCCAGCGGCGTCGGCTCCAGGGCGGTCGCGTCCAGCAGCGCCGCGACCTTGCCCATCTGGGTGTCCATGCCGGTGGCAGTGACCACCGCACGGCCGCTGCCCTGCGCCACCGCGGTGCCCTTGAAGACCATGTCGATCTGGTCGCCCAGCGTCACCGGCTGTGGCAGCGTGGTGGTGGCCTTGAGCACGGCTTGGCTCTCACCGGTCAACGCGGCCTCTTGCACACGCAGCGTCGTGGCCTGCAGCAGGCGCGCGTCAGCGCCAACGGCGTCGCCCTCGGCCAGCACGAGCACATCGCCGCGCACCAGCTCGGCGCTGGGCACGCGCTGTGGCTTGCCGTCACGCAGCACGCCCGAGGTGGCTGCCGTCATGCTGGAAAGCGCAGCCACCGCGTTCTGCGCCTTCGCTTGCTGCACATGGCCGATCACACCATTGAGCAGCACGATGGCGGCGATGACGATCGCGTCCACCGGCCAGCCTCGCCCTTGCGCATCTCGCCCCTCCACCCACCACGCGAGCAGGGCAACCGCCACTGCCGCCAGCAACAGGTAGATCAGTGGGTCCTGAAACTGTGCCAGCACACGCCGCCAGGCAGGTGCCTGCGGCGCCGCACGCAGTTCATTGGCCCCGTTCTGTGCGAGCCGGCTCGCGGCTTCCTGCGCGCTCAGGCCGTTCTCGGCATCCACTCCCAGGACCGCCGCAACCGCGTCGGCGTCCATGACCGATGCGTCGCCGACTTCACCGCGGCGGCCGTCTGCGGTCGTTGTCATGCGAGCAATGCCCACGCATGGCGGGCGATCTGCTCGTTTTCCAGCGAGTCCAGCACGAGCACCTGGCAACGCGATGTGTCGTCACTGATGCGGCTGGTGGGACTGCTCGCAGCGCGGTTGCGTGATTCGTCGAGGCTGACGCCGATCCATGCCAGACCCGCACAGATCTCGCCGCGCACCTGCGCGTCGTTTTCACCGATGCCCCCGGTGAAGACAAGCATGTCCAGACCACCGAGCACGGCCACCATCGCGGCCACCTGTTTGCGCACCGAGTAGCAGAACATCTCGATGGCCAGGCGTGCATCACGGTTCGACGGCGCGGCTTCATGCAGATGCCGCATGTCGCCGCTGAGCCCCGATATGCCCAGCAGACCGGAGTGTTCATCGATCAGCGCTTCGAGCCTGGCGGCATCGAGCTTCTTCTCGCGCATCAGGTACACCAGCACACCGGGGTCCAGATCGCCGCTGCGCGTGCCCATGATGACCCCGCCGCTGGGCGTCAGGCCCATGCTGGTGTCGATCGATTGGCCTGCCTTCACCGCGGTGACGCTGGCGCCGTTGCCCAGGTGGGCGATGACCAGGCGCTCGGGCAAACCGTGGCCGAGTTGCCGCACGACCGATTCGAGCGACAGGCCGTGAAATCCGTAGCGCTGCATGCCGTAGGGCAGCAGCTCTCGGGCGATCGGCAACACACGCGCCACGTCCGGCAGGTCGGCATGAAACTGCGTATCGAAACACGCGAACTGGGGAACGCCGGGAAAGCGCGCTTGCGCCAAGCGGATGAGCGCCAGCGCCGCAGGTGCGTGCAGCGGTGCAAAGGCGGCAGCCGCTTGCAGTTGCTGCAGCACCGCGTCATCGATGCGGCAGTGCTGGCGCAGCGCCGGCCCGCCATGCACGATGCGGTGTCCGATGGCTTCGGGTGGCGGCAAACGGGAGGCTGCGATTGCGTTGGTGACCTGGGTCATCGCGTCCGGATGCTCAGCCGTCGAGACGCTCTCGCCGAACAATTTCTCGGCGCCAGTCGAATCAACGCGGTAGAGGCCGAACTTGAGCGACGACGAGCCGCTGTTCAGCGCAAGAACGTTCAGCGAATCCATGCGCAGACCTTCATGCAGCCCAGCGCCAGTTCAAGATCTCCGGCATGTCGTCGCCATGCTCGCCGATGTAGAGCTTGTGGCGCTGCAGGGTCGCCTCGAAGCGTGCGGTCTCTGCCTCGACCTGGCTCGCCAGCCGCGGGATGCGCCGGATCGCGTCCAGCGCCAGTTGGTAGCGATCGAGGTTGTTCAGCACCACCATGTCAAACGGCGTCGTCGTCGTGCCCTCTTCCTTGTAGCCGCGCACATGGATGTTGTCGTGGTTTCGCCGCCGGTAGGTCAGCTTGTGAATGATCGCGGGGTAGCCGTGGAAGGCGAAGATCACCGGCTTGTCTGTGGTGAACAGGGCATCGAACGCGTGGTCTGACAGGCCGTGGGGATGTTCCGAAGGGGGTTGCAGCACCATCAGATTCACGACGTTGACGAAGCGGATGCGGATGTCGGGCACATAAGCGCGCAACAGCGTCACGGCGGCCAGCGCCTCCAGCGTCGGCACGTCGCCAGCGCAGGCCATCACGACGTCAGGGTCCTGCGCATCGTTGCTCGCCCAGTCCCAGACGCCCGCACCTGCCGCGCAGTGGCGCACAGCCGCATCCATGTCCAGCCACTGCGGCGAAGGCTGTTTGCCGGCGATGATCAGGTTGACGTAGTTGCGGCTGCGCAGGCAGTGGTCGGCCACCGACAGCAGCGTGTTGGCGTCGGGCGGCAGGTAGATGCGCACCACGTCAGCCTTCTTGCTGGCGACGTGGTCGATGAAGCCGGGATCCTGGTGCGAAAAGCCGTTGTGATCCTGCCGCCAGACATGCGAGGTGAGCAGGTAGTTCAGCGAGGCGATTTCATGGCGCCAGGGGATCTCCGAAGTGACTTTCAACCACTTGGCATGTTGGTTGAACATCGAATCGATGATGTGGATGAAGGCCTCGTAACACGAGAACAGGCCGTGACGGCCGGTGAGCAGGTAGCCTTCGAGCCAGCCTTCGCACAGGTGCTCGCTCAGCACTTCCATCACACGGCCGTTGGCGCTGAGGTGGCTGTCCCGCTCTTCTTGCACGCCGTCCAGCCACACCTTGCCGGAGACCTCGAACACGGCCTGCAGACGGTTCGAGGCCGTCTCGTCCGGACCGAAGATGCGGAAGTTGGCGGCTTCCAGGTTCAGCTTCATCACGTCACGCAGGAACTTGCCCAGCTCGCGCGTCGCTTCGGCCTGGACACCGCCGGGCTCGGGCACCGCCACGGCGTAGTCGCGAAAGGCGGGCATGGCCAGCGGCTGCAACAAGGCGCCGCCGTTGGCGTGCGGGTTGCAGCCCATGCGGCGCTGGCCGGTCGGCGCGAGCGCGGCCAGCTCGTCCCGGAACCGGCCGCGCTCGTCAAACAGCTCCTCGGGCCGGTAACTCTTGAGCCAGCTTTCCAGCTGCTGCACATGCCCGGCGGTCTTGAACTCGGCAATGGGCACCTGGTGCGAGCGCCAGCTGCCTTCGACGGGCTTGCCGTCGACGATCTTCGGCCCGGTCCAGCCCTTGGGTGTGCGC
>JAUYAJ010000048.1 GCA_030693565.1 Rubrivivax sp. | reverse complement strand
GGTTTCGTCGAAGACACCATCGCCGCCACCCGCGGGCGCACGCTCTGCGCTTTCCACACCGAAGGCGCCGGCGGCGGCCATGCGCCCGACATCATGCGCGTCGTCGGCGAGGCCAACTTCCTGCCCAGCAGCACCAACCCGACCATGCCTTACACCGCCAACACGGTGGACGAGCACCTGGACATGCTGATGGTCTGCCACCACCTGGACGCCGGCATCGCCGAAGACCTGGCGTTTGCCGAGAGCCGGATCCGCCGCGAGACCATCGCCGCCGAAGACGTGCTGCACGACCTGGGCGCGATCAGCATGATGAGCAGCGACAGCCAGGCCATGGGCCGGGTCGGCGAGGTCATCCTGCGCACCTGGCAGACGGCGCACAAGATGAAGGCGCAGCGCGGCGCCCTGCCCGCTGACACGCGGCCCGGAGGGCTGCCTGGCGACTCCGATCGAAATGACAACGCCCGCGTCAAGCGCTACATCGCCAAGTACACGATCAACCCGGCGCTGGCCAATGGCATTGCCCACGAGGTCGGCAGCATCGCGGTCGGCAAGTGGGCCGACCTGGTGCTGTGGCGGCCGGCCTTCTTCGGCGTCAAACCCAGCCTGGTGATCAAGGGTGGCTTCATCGCCGCGGCGCTGATGGGCGACGCCAACGCCAGCATCCCGACCCCGCAACCGGTACACCATCGGCCGATGTTCGGCAGCTACGGCGGCGCCATCGCGCGCACCTCGCTGACCTTCGTCAGCCAGGCCGCGCTGCAAGGCGAGATCGGCGACGAACTCGGACTGCGCAAGCGGCTGTCGGCGGTGCAGGGCTGCCGCAGCGTGAAGAAGACCGACATGGTGCACAACGCCTACCTGCCGGTGATGGAGATCGACGCCCAGACCTACAGCGTGCGCGCCGACGGTCAGTTGCTGACTTGCGAGCCTGCCCACGTGCTGCCGCTGGCGCAGCGATACTTCCTCTTCTGAACCCCTGAACAGGCGCACGACCCATGCTCATCGTCAACAAGATCATCGCCGCTGGCCGCGGCCTGGCGCCGGTGCTGCTGGCCCGCGCCAGCGACATCGAACTCGACTGGGACACGCGCAGCAAGAGCCGCTTCGAGGCCAACGATTCGCTGGGCCGGCGCCTGGGCGTCTTCCTGCCACGCGGCAGCGTGCTGCGCGGCGGCGACGTGCTGGTGGCCGAAGACGGCTCGCTGATCAAGGTGCGCGCCGCCACCCAGCCGGTGCTGGTGGTGCAGCACTGCAGCCAGCATGGCTCGCTGTTCGACCTCAGCCGCGCCGCCTACCACCTGGGCAACCGCCATGTGCAGCTCGAACTGCAGGCCGATCGGCTGCAGCTCGAACCCGACCCGGTGCTGGCCGCGCTGCTGCGCCGCATGCACCTGATCGTCACCGAAGCCGTGGCCGCTTTCGAGCCCGAAGCTGGCGCCTACCAGGCCGCCGGCGCCCACGATCATGGCCACGCCGGGCATGAGCCTGCGCACGAACCTGAGCATGACCATGGGCACAGCGGGCACGACCACGACCACAGTCATTGCAAACACGGGCACTGAACGCCGGTGCAGCCCCTGTCCGCGGCCACCCTGCTGCAGCTGATCTGGCTCGCCTCGCCGGCGCTGCCGGTCGGCGGCTTCAGCTACTCCGAAGGGCTGGAACCGGCCATCGACGCCGGCGCCGTGACCGACGAAGTCAGCGCCGGCCGCTGGCTGCTCGACCAGCTCGTGCTGGTGCAGGCACGCAGCGAACTGGCGGTGGCCGCGGCCGCGTTCACGGCCTGGCAAGGCCATGACGCCGCGCGCATCCAGGCCTTGAACGACTGGGTGCGCGTCAGCCGCGAAAGCGCCGAGATGCGGCTGCAAACCGAGCAGATGGGACGCTCGCTGTGCGCCTGGCTGGGCCAGCGCGCGAACGATGACCCTGATGCCCCCGATGACCCGCGCGTGGGCTGGCTGGCCGCGCTCAAGCCGGCAACGACCTGGCCGCTGGCGTTCGCGCTCGCCGCGCAGCGCAGCGGCGCACCGCTGCGCGAAGCCTTGCTGGCGATGGCTTTCGGCTGGGCCGAGAACATGGTGCAGGCGGCGGTGAAGGCGATACCGCTGGGGCAAAGCGCCGGCCAGCGCCTGCTCGCCGCGCTGGCCGATGCCATTCCCGCCGCCGTCGACGACGCCCTCGGCCGCGACGACGACAGCCGCCAGGCCCATGCGCCGATGCTGGCGATCTTGTCGGCGCGCCACGAAGCGCAATACTCGCGCCTGTTCCGTTCCTGAACGCCACCACCACACCATGACTGCCTTGCACCACATCGCCCAGCGCACCAAGAAATTGCCGCCCCTGCGCGTGGGCGTCGGCGGCCCGGTGGGCTCGGGCAAGACGACGCTGGTCGAGATGCTGTGCAAGTCCATGCGCGAGCGCTGGGACCTGGTCGTCGTCACCAACGACATCTACACCAAGGAAGACCAGCGCCTGCTCACCGTGGCCGGCGCGCTAGCCGCCGAACGCATCATGGGCGTGGAGACCGGCGGCTGCCCGCACACGGCGATCCGCGAAGACGCGTCGATCAACCTCGAAGCGGTGGACCGCATGCTGGAGAAGTTTCCCGACGCCGACATCGTCTTCATCGAGTCCGGCGGCGACAACCTGGCCGCCACCTTCAGCCCCGAGCTCAGCGACCTGACGATCTACGTCATCGACGTCGCCGCCGGCGAAAAGATCCCGCGCAAAGGCGGGCCCGGCATCACCAAGAGCGACCTCTTCATCATCAACAAGACCGACCTCGCGCCTTACGTGGGTGCCGACCTCGGCGTGATGGAGGCCGACACCCGGCGCATGCGGCCGAACCGGCCCTTCGTGATGACCAACCTGAAGACGCGCAGCGGCCTGGCCGAGGTGGTGAGCTTCATCGAAACGCGCGGCCTGCTGGTTGATTGACGACGATGCTGCTCAACTGCGTCGCCTACCGCCAGGGTCTCAAGCTCGCCGACATCAGCGTCGAGCAGATCGGCGACTACCTCGACCAGCCCGACACCTTCGTCTGGGTCGCGCTGCGCGACGGCACCGACAACGAACTGGCGGCGCTGCAAAAGGTCTTCCACCTCCACGAACTGGCGGTTGAAGACGCGCACCACGGCCACCAGCGACCGAAGATCGAGGAATACGGTGACACCTTGTTCGCCGTCATGCACCTGGTCGAGTTCGGCCCCACCGACGAGCTGCATGTCGGCGAGGTGGCGGTCTTCGTCGGCCCGAACTTCATCGTCTCGGTGCGCAACCGCAGCTCGCAGGGATTCCTGGGCGTGCGCGAACGCTGTGAGCGTGAACCGCAGCTGCTGCGCCAAGGCACCGGCTTCGTCTTCTACGCGCTGATGGACGCGGTGGTCGACCGCTACTTCCCCTTCGTCGAGACGCTCGAAGACGAACTGGAGACGCTGGAAGAGCAGATCTTCGAGAACGGCTCGGCGCGCGCCAACATCCAGCAGCTCTACGTGCTCAAGCGCCGCGCCACCTTGCTGCGCCACGCGGTGGCGCCGCTGATGGACGCCACCACCAAGCTGCATGGCGGGCGTGTGCCGCCGGTCTGCGCCGCCACCACCGAATACTTCCGCGACGTCTACGACCACTTGCTGCGCATCAACGCCACGCTCGATACGCTGCGCGACAACCTGGGCACGGCGATCCATGTCAACCTGTCGATGGTGACCATCGAGGAGAGCGAGACCACCAAGCGGCTGGCGGCCTGGGCCGGCATCTTCGCGGTGGCCACTGCTTTCGTCGGCGTCTGGGGCATGAACTTCCAGCACATGCCCGAACTGCAGTGGCGCTGGGGCTACCCGGCGGCGCTGGGCGTCATCGGCGCCGTCTGCGGGCTCATGTACTGGCGCTTCAAGCGCTCGGGCTGGCTCTAGGAGTCTGCAGGGCTTGGGGCGGGGCCGCGCTCGGCCATCGCCTGGCCCATGCGGATCGCCCCGCCGGGGGCCCAGTCCGGGTTGAAGTTCAGCGGCCCGGGCGGCAGCAGCAGCACGACGGTCGATCCGAGCAGGAAGCGGCCCATCTCGTCGCCGCGCTGCAGCCGCGGCGCCGGCTCTTCGTAGCGCCAGTCGCGCGGACGGTTGTACCGGGGCGAGTTGACCACGCCATGCCAGACCGTGGCCATGCTGCCGACGATGGTGGCGCCGACCAGCACCATCACGAAAGGCCGGCCGTCGTCGCCGTCGAAGACGCAGACCACACGCTCGTTGCGCGCGAACAGCCTGGGCACACCGCGCGCCGTCACCGGGTTCACCGAATACAGCGCGCCGGGCACATGGATCATGCGCCGCAGCGTGCCGGCACAAGGCATGTGGATGCGGTGGTAGTCCTTGGGGCTCAGGTACAGGGTGGCGAAGTGGCCGTTGTCGAACTGCGCCGCCAGCTCAAGGTCGCCGCCAACCAGCGCTGCCGTGGTGTAGTCGTGGCCCTTGGCCTGGAAGATGCGGTCGCTGGCGATGGCACCGAACTGGCTGATCGCACCGTCCACCGGGCACAGCCAGTCGGCCGCCGCCAGCGGCCGCGCGCCGGGCTTGAGCGCGCGCGTGAAGAACTGGTTGAAGCTCGGGTAGGCGGTGATGTCGGCGTCGGCGGCTTCGCTCATGTCGACGCCGTAGCGGCGCACGAACCAGGCGATCAGCCGCGTCGTCAGGCCGCCGCCGCGCCAGCGCGCCACCACACCGGCGAAGGCGGTGAGCGCCTGCTTGGGCAGCAGGTATTGGGGCAGGACCGCCCAGCGGTCGTTCAGCGCCACCGTCAGCGCACCGGCGACAGGTCGCGCATCGCCTTGACGGCGCCCGAGCCCACCGCAGCGCCGAAGCGCTTGGCCAGCCGTTCGGCGATGTTGTCACGCGGCGTGTAGTCGACGATTTCTTCGGCCTTGACGACCTCGCGGGCGACGAAGTCGAGGCCGCCCAGGCGGTCGGCCAGCCCCAGGCGGATCGCTTCCTCGCCGTTCCAGAACAAGCCCGAGAAAGTGTCGGGCGTTTCCTTCAGGCGCTCGCCACGCCCGACCCTGACGGTGTCGATGAATTGCTGGTGGATCTGGACGATCATCGCCTTGGCAAAGGCGTTGTGCTGCGCGTTCTGCGGGCTGAAGGGGTCGAGCATGCCTTTGTTCTCGCCCGCCGTCAGCAGCCGGCGCTCGACGCCGATCTTGTCCATCAGCCCGGTGAAGCCGAAGCCGTCCATCAGCACGCCGATGCTGCCCACCAGGCTGGCTTTGTCGACGAAGATCTCGTCGGCGGCCACGGCGATGTAATAGGCGCCCGAGGCGCACATTTCCTCGACCACGGCGTAGACGGGCTTCTTGTGCAAGGCCTTCAGGCGCCTGATCTCGTCGTTGACGATGCCGCTCTGCACCGGGCTGCCGCCGGGTGAGTTGATGCGGATCACCACCGCCTTGGCGCTGCTGTCCTCGAAAGCGCTGCGCAGCGCCGCCACCAGGGCTTCGGCGTTGGCGTCGCTGCCGGCGCTGATCTCGCCGCGCACGTCGACCAAGGCGGTGTGCGG
>JAUYAJ010000622.1 GCA_030693565.1 Rubrivivax sp. | reverse complement strand
ATGCCCAGGTCCTGGCGGTCGACGAGGTACTTCAGCGCTTCGTTGCTGACCCGGCCAAGGCCGATCTGCAGCGTCGAGCCGTCGTCGATGATGCCGCTGATGTAGCGCGCGATCTGCTCCATCGCCTGCTCGGGCGCGCCGACATGCTGGTACTCGATCACCGGGGTGTCGACCAGCACCAGGTGGTGAACCTGGCTCAGATGCAGCATCGAGTCGCCCATCGAGCGCGGCATCAACGGGTTGACCTCGGCGATCACCGTGCGCGCCTTGGCCACGGCCGCCGGGATGACGTCGACCGAGACGCCCAGGCTGACGTAGCCGAACTCGTCGGGCAGCGAGACCTGGATCAGCGCGACGTCGACCGGGATGCGGCCGATCGCCATCATGCCCGGCACGCGGGCGATCGAGATCGGCACGTAGTCGGCCAGGCCCTGGCGCACGGCGGCGCGGATGTCCTGGCCGACGAAGAAGCTGCGGTGCCGGTAGCCGGTGGTGGCCCGGCCCTGGTCGTCGTGCGGCACCGCGTGGTCGGTGAGGAAGTGGATCAGCTCGACATCGGCGATCGGCGGGTCCAGCGCCTCCAGCGCCGCCACCAGCGAACGCGGCGTGGCGCAGGCGGTGCCGACGAAAACATGGTCGCCGCGGTGCACCTGCTGCGCCGCAGCCGTGGCCGTCGTCAGCTTGTCCGCATGCGGGCGCAGCGCCGGGTGCAGCGCCGCCAGCGGATCAGCAGCAGCAGCCGGGGCGCCGCCCAGCCGAGCCCTCAGGCCGCCGGCCAGCCGGGCCAGCAGACTGCCAGCCGCTGACGACCGGCCGGGGGGCGCGCTGTTGTCGTCGGCGTTCATGGCGTCTGCTGTGCGTGGATGGCGGCCTGGCGCCGGGCGTCAGCGCGCCGGCGCCTTGTAGCGCTGGAGCTCTTCGGGCGTCAACGCGTCCAGCGCCTCGGCGCCATGGTCATGGCCTTGTTTGACGATCTGGTCGAACTTGTTCCACTGCAACATGCCCACGCGGTCGAGCGGCGGGTTGAAATAGAGGTCGGTCAGCTTTTGCGACTGGCGCTGGCGCGAGGTGCTGTACAGGATGGTGACGTTCATCAGGTAGGACACCAGCGACGGAAAACGGTAGCGCCGCGACTTGCGCGGGCGCAGGCGGTCGCGCAGCAAAGCCCAGCTGCCGGGCACTTCCTCATGCTCGATGCGGCGCGGTTTTCTGAAGCTGAGATCGACACCGATGACGCGGCCGACGCCGCGCATGCCGCGCATCACGTCGACGGGGAAGTTGTTGAAGGTGCCGCCGTCGCACAGCAGCTCGCCGTCGTGCAGCACCGGCGGCAAGGCGCCGGGGATGGCGATGCTGGCCATCATTCCCTTGATCAGGCTGCCGCGGTTCATCAGCTGTTCGCTGGCGCGCGAGTAGTTGCTGGCGACGCAGTAGTAGTTCTTCCACAAGTCCTCGGCGTCGGCTTCGCGGCCCAGCAGTTCGCGCACCGCCGTCGTGATGATGCCGCGCAGCCGGCGCCCGGCAATCAGCGACAGCAGGGGAAAGAAGTTGAAGTCGCCCGTGGGGTTGCCACTGAAGGCGCGGCGCGCGACCGACAGCATCTCGTCGTAAGGGCGGTCGCCGGCGATCAGCGCGGCCATGGTCGAGCCGATGCTGGTGCCACCGACGAAGTCGATCTCGATGCCACGCTCCTGCAGCGCTTTGTAAATGCCCAGGTGGGCCAGGCCGCGGGCGCCGCCACCGGCGAGCACCAGACCGACCGCGGTGCAGCTCTGGAAGCGCGCCAAGCGCGCCATGTCGCGCTCCAGCGTTGGCCGGATGTGGATGTGGTCGGTGACCGGCCGGCGGTCCAGCCAGCGCTGGGTGCCAACCGGGCAGCGCAGCTCGGCCGGGTGCAGCAGCACCAGCGTCTCGGCGGCCTCGGCGCGGCCACCGCGGCGCATCAGGCACACCTCCTCGGTCGCATGCAGCACCGGCGGCTGCGCCGCGTCGGCCAGCAGCAAGACCTCGTCGCAGCTGCGGCTGCAGCGCTGGGTCCAGCCGGTCGGGCCGTTGTCGCCGACCAGCAGCACATAGTCGTTGGCCGCCTCGATCTCGTCCAGGTGCAGCGAGATGCGGTGGTTGGCGTCGACGTCGCCGGCCGCGGTCTGCGCCAGGCCGGGCTGGCCGAGCTCGCGGTCGATGCAGTCGGCATCGATCACGCGCACGCGGCCGATGCGCCCCAGGTGGTCGGCCAGCCGCTGGCTGAACTCGCCCGTTGCGACGCCGGCGGTGATGGGCAGCAGGCTGATCGTCACCGGCCGCGCCAGGTCGGAGCGCGACTGCGTGCTCTGCAGCCGCTGAATGATGCTGCGCGTGAGCGCGATCGAGACCTGCGCGCTGCTGGCGAGCAGGTCGGTGAACTCGGACTTGGCCAGCCGCACCAGCACCGAATCGCGGATCGCCACCACGGTGGCCGAGCGCGGCTCGTCGGTGTACAGGCTCATCTCGCCGATGATCTGGCCGCGCGCCATCTCGCGCACCATGTGCTCGACGCCGCTGTCGTCCTCGACGTAAGCGCGCAAGCGGCCGCTGATCGACAGGTACATCGAATTGCCGGGGTCGCCCTGCTTCATCAGCGTCTGGCCGGCAGCGATCTCCACCCATTCGAGGTGTTGGCGCAGCAACACCATGGCCGCGTCGTCGACGTCTCCGAAAACCGCCCGCAGATGCCTGGCAAGGAGTTCGTCCTGGAATAACTGAGGCATGTCGGGATCCCTGATCTTCTGGGCGCGACCCGGACTCCTGAGGGGTCGTCGGCGCCAGCCCGTTTTCGCGTCGGGCTTGGGGTCAATGTAACCCAGGCCTGGGCGCTGGGCCCGTGATCAATCCGGCTTGATGCCGGCGCGCAGCACGATGTCCTTCCAGATCCGCTGCTGCTGGCCGATGTAGGCGGCGAACTCCTCCGGCGGGCCACCGCCACCGACCGCGCTGTCGGCGGCGAAGCGCTCGGTGACCGAATTCGACTTCAGCGCCTTCTGGGTTTCTTCCTGCAGCCGCTTGACGATGTCGCGCGGCGTGCCGGCCGGCGCCAGGATGCCGTACCACTGCGAAGTCTCGAAATCCTTGAAGCCCATTTCGGCCACGGTCGGCACGTCGGGCAGCATTGCCAGCCGCTGCGGCGTGCCCATCGCGATGGCGCGCAGCTTGCCGGCCTTGATGTGCGGCAGCAGCGCCGGTGTGCCGGCAGAGAACATCTGCGTGCGCCCGGCCAGCAAGTCGGTCATCGCCGGGCCGGTGCCGCGGTAGGGGATGTGGGTGATGAACATGCCGGTGACGAGCTTGAGGTACTCCATCGCCAGGTGGCCGGCGCTGGCGTTGCCGGCCGAGCCGTAGTTGAGCTTGCCCGGGTTCTTCTTCGCGTAGGCGACGAACTCCTTGAAGTTGGTCGCCGGCACATCGGGGTGGATGACGAACAGGTTGGGCACCTTGGCCACCATGGTCACCGGAATGAAGTCGCGGTTGACGTCGAAAGGCTGGTTCGGAAAGATCACTGGATTGACCGCCAGCGAGCCGACATGGCCGAGGATGATGGTGTGGCCGTCGGGCGTGGCCTTGGCCACGTCCTGCATCGCCGGAATGCCGGCGCCGCCGCCCTTGTTGTCGACGAACACGGTCTGGCCGAGCTGGCGCGTCAACTCCACCGCCACCGTGCGGGCAACGATCTCCGAGGTGCCGCCGGGCGCGAAAGGCACGACGAAACGGATCGACTGGCGCGGCCACGGCACCTGGGCACGCGCCAGCGCGGGCAGGGCCAGGGTGGCGGAGATGGCGGAGCGGCGGTTCAGGTGCATGCGGTGGGTCTCCTGGGCGGGAGCGGCCACTGTATGCCAGCACCGTGCGGATTCACATGCGGGCGAGCACCCGGTCGACCATCAACCCGGACTGGCCCAGGTAGTTGGCCGGGTCGAGCATGTGCTCGAGCGCGGTGCGGTCGACATGGCGGTTGATGTCCGGGTGCGCCACCAGCAGCTCGATCAGCGGCTGGTCGTGCGCCAGCGCCTGCCGGCACAGGTCGTAGACCAGGTCGTGCGCGAACTCGCGGCCGATGTGCGGTCCCAGGCCCATCATCACCGCCTCGCTCATCACCAGGCCGCGCGTCATGTCGATGTTGCGCCGCATCGCGGCGGCGTCGACCTCCAGCCCCTGGAGCACGGCGAGCGACTGCTTGAGCGCGCCCGCGAGCAGGCAGAAGGCCTCGGGCAGCACGATCCATTCGATCTGCCACGGACCGGTGCTGCGTTCGTGGTCGGCCACCATCGCGTCCATCAGCGCCGCCGCATGCTGGCGCAGCACCGAGATCGCGCCGTGCACATAGGCGCTGCTGATCGGGTTGCGCTTTTGCGGCATCGTGCTGCTGCTGCCGCGCCCATGGTGGTAGGGCTCGAAGACCTCGCCGACCTCGGTCTGCATCATCAGCTTGACGTCCAGGCTGAGCTTGCCCAGCGTGCCGCCGACCAGGCCGAGGAAGGCGCCGACCTCGGCGATGTTGTCGCGGATGGTGTGCCAGGCGATCAGCGGCTGCGCCAGCCCGAGCTCGGCGCACAGGCCGGCCTGGGTGTCCATGGCGCCGCGCTCCAGCGACGCCAGCGTGCCGGCAGCGCCGGCGAACTCGCCCACCAGCACACGCTCCTTGAGCTGGGCCAGCCGCTGCTGGTGGCGCAGCACGGCCGACAGCAGGCCGGCCATCTTGTAGCCGAAGGTGACCGGAATGGCTTGCTGCAGGTTGCTGCGCCCGATCACCGGCGTCAGCCGGTGCTCCCTGGCCAGCCGCGCCAGCTCACCGGCGATCGCCGCCAGGTCGGCCTCGACCAGGGCCAGCGCCTCACGGATCTGCAGCACGGTGGCGGTGTCGGTGATGTCCTGGGTGGTGGCGCCCCAATGGCAGTACTCGCCCAGGCGGTCGCGGCACAGCTTGTTGAGCTGCGAGACCACGCCCAGGATCGGGTAGCCGATGCGCTCGGTCTGCTGGCGCAGCAGCGCCATGTCGATCTGCGCCAGGTGGCAGTGACTGACGATCTCGTCGGCGGCTTCCTGCGGAATCAGCCCGAGCCGGCCTTGCACGACGGCCAGCGCGCTTTCGATGTCCAGGTACTTCTGGGTCCGGTTCTCGTCGCTCCAGACCTGGCGCATGGCGTCGGTGCTGAAGATGCCCTGGAAGATGCTGGAGTCGATGATGCTGGCGGCCATGGGAATCCTTGAGGGGGCAGACGGTCAGCGCGCTGGCGGCGCGGGTCAGAACGCTTCCGAGTCGACCTCGAGCTGGGTCGCAGCGCTGTAGCGCGCGCCGCTGACATTGTGCTGGCCGATCGCCGCGTCCAGCCGCGCCAGCAGTTCAGGCGTCAGCTGCACGTCGACGGCGCCCAGGTTCTCGCGCAGGTGCGCGCTGCGTGTCGTGCCCGGGATCGGCAGCACATGCTCGCCGCGCGCCAGCAGCCAGGCCAGCGCCAGCTGCGCCGGGCTGCAGCCGGCCTCATTGGCCAGCGCCTCGTAGGCACCCAGAAGCTTCAGGTTGGCGGCGTAATGCTCGGCGTGGAAGCGCGGCATGCCGCGCCGGATGTCCTTGGCGTCCAGCCCGGCGACGTCGCGCAGCGTGCCCGTCAGGTAGCCGCGCGCCAGCGGGCTGAAGGCCACCAGCGCGGTGCCGAGCTCGCGGCAGGCGGCGTCGAGCGCGATCTCGGGGTTGCGCGTCCACAGCGAATACTCGCTTTGCACGGCGGCGATCGGGTGCACCGCATGGGCGCGGCGCAGCGTCGCCGCCGACACTTCGCTCAGGCCGACGTGGCGCAGTTTGCCGGCGCGCACCAGGTCGGCCATCGCGCCGACGCTGTCCTCGATCGGCACCGACTTGTCCCAGCGGTGCAGGTAGTACAGGTCGATGCGGTCGGTCTGCAGCCGGCGCAGGCTGTCTTCGCAGTTGCGGCGGATGGCGTCGGGCCGGCCGTCGATGACACGCTTCATGCCGTCGGCGCCTTCCACCCCGGCCATGCCGCCTTTGCTGGCCAGCACGATGCGATCGCGGTGCGGCTTGAGCACACGCCCGACCAGGGTCTCGTTGGCGCCGAAGCCATAGAGCGCGGCGGTGTCGAACAGCGTCACGCCCAGGTCCAGCGCTTCGAGTAGCAAAGCCTCGGCCTGCGCCGGCGGCGGCGGTGCGCCGTAGGCGTGGCTCAGGTTCATGCAGCCCAGGCCGAGCGCCGGGACCGCCAGATCAGCAATGTGTCGAGTCTTCATGTCACAACTTCAGGGCAATGAGGGCGATTGCCGGGAACGCCACCAGCACGACCACGCGCACCAGGTCGCTGACGACGAAAGGCCAGACGCCTCGATAAGTCTCGCGGATCGAGATGTCGGGCGCCATCGACTGGATGACGAACAGGTTCATGCCCACCGGCGGCGTGATCAACCCGACCTCGACGACGATGAGCACCAGGATGCCGAACCAGATCGCCGTCTCTTCGGGCGACAGGCCGAAGTCCAACCCGGAGATCATCGGGAAGAAGATCGGGATCGTGAGCAGGATCATCGACAGCGAGTCCATCACGCAGCCGAACACGATGTAGAACAGCAGGATCGC
>JAUYAJ010000717.1 GCA_030693565.1 Rubrivivax sp. | reverse complement strand
GGCGCGCGCCAGGCCGGCGGCCATCAGGCTTTGCAGCCGCGCGGCGTCGCCGAACACCACGCTCTGGCCGGCAGCGGCAGCCTGGCGCACGCGGTCGGGGTCGAGGTCGAGCGCCATGTAGGGAATGGCCTGCTTGTCGAGCATGCGCGCCAGATTCTGGCCACTGCGACCGTAGCCGCAGATGATGACGTGCTTCTCGGCGCCGATCGACTTCTTGGCGATCGTCGTCAGCTGCACCGACTGCAGCATCCAGTCGCTGCTGGACAGCTTCATCACGATGCGGTTGCTGTACATGATGAGGAAAGGCGTGGCCAGCATCGACAGCACCATGCTGGCCAGCACCGGGCTCACCCATTCGGGCGCGATCAGCTGGTTGTCGGCGCCCAGCGTCAGCAGCACGAAGCCGAACTCGCCCGCCTGCGCCAGGTACAGGCCGGTGCGCAGCGCGACGCCCGGCGTCGCGTTGAATGCGCGCGCCAGCGCCGCGACGAGCGCGAACTTGGCCAGCACCGGCAGCGTGGTCAGCATCAGCACCAGTGCCCACTGGTCGAGCACCGGGCGCCAGTCCAGCTTCATGCCGATGGTGATGAAGAACAGGCCGAGCAGCACATCATGGAAAGGCCGGATGTCGGTCTCGACCTGATGCTTGTATTCGGTCTCGGCGATCAACATGCCGGCGACGAAGGCGCCCAGCGCCAGCGACAGCCCGGCATGTTCGGTCAGGTAGGCCAGGCCGAGCGTGACGAGCAGCAGGTTGAGCACGAAGAGCTCGTCGCTCTTGCGCCGCGCCACCAGGGTGAGCCACCAGCGCATCACCTTCTGGCCGCCCACCAGCAGCAGTGTCAGCAACACCACCGCCTTGAGCATCGCCAGGCCGAGCGAGGTCAGCAGCGCCTCGCCGCTGGAGTTCAGCGCCGGGATCAGCACCAGCAGCGGCACCACGGCCAAGTCCTGGAACAGCAGCACGCCGAGCACGCGCCGGCCATGTTCGCTGTCGAGTTCCAGCCGCTCGGCCATCAGCTTGACGACGATGGCGGTCGACGACATCGCCATCGCGCCGCCCAGCACCACCGCGCCCTGCCACGACATCTGCCAAATCTCGCCGAAGACCAGGCTGTAGCCCCAGACCAGCAGCGCATGGCCGAGCAGCGTACCGGCCATCGTCAGCATCACCTGCGACATGCCCAGGCCGAACACCAGCGTGCGCATGCTGCGCAGCTTGGGCAGGTTGAACTCCAGCCCGATGACGAACATCAGGAAGACGACGCCGAACTCGGCCAGGTACTTCACGCCCACGCTGTCGCGCGCCAGCGCCAGCGCATTCGGCCCGATCAGCACGCCCACGACCAGATAGCCCAGCATCGGCGGCAGCTTGAGCGAGCGGCAGGCGACCACGCCGAGCACGGCGGCGACGAGGTAGAGCAGAACGAGTTCGAGGGTGGTGGCCATGGACAGGGGCGAGGCGCCCGGCAGCCTCCTAGAATGCCCCATCGTATTCGACGGCCCGACCTGTGACGCTGCCCACCCCGTTCGACCCGCAGCGCGCCCTGGCGCTGGCGGCCCAAACCTTCGAGATCGAAGCGCGCGCGCTGCTCGGGCTGGCGGCGCGCCAGGGCGACGGTTTTGCCGGCGCCGTGCGTGCGATGCTCGAGTGCCGCGGCCGCGTGGTGGTGATGGGCATGGGCAAGAGCGGCCATGTCGGGCGCAAGATCGCCGCCACGCTGGCCTCGACCGGCACGCCGGCGTTCTTCGTTCATCCGGCCGAGGCCAGCCATGGCGACCTGGGCATGCTGATGACCGGCGACGTCGTGCTCGCCATCAGCAACAGCGGCGAAAGCGAAGAGCTGGCCGCGGTGCTGCCGGCGATCCGTCGCATCGGTGTCGTGCTGGTGTCGATGACGGGCAACCCGGCGTCGACGCTGTCGCGCCATGCCGACTTCGCGCTGTCCAGCGCGGTCGAGGAAGAAGCCTGCCCGCTGAACCTGGCGCCGACCGCGAGCACGACGGCGCAGATGGCGCTGGGCGACGCGCTGGCGGTGGCGCTGCTCGACGCGCGTGGCTTTCGCGAAGCCGACTTCGCGCGCTCGCACCCGGGCGGCAGCCTGGGGCGCAAGCTCTTGATGCATGTGCGCGACCTGATGCGCAGCGGCGCCGACGTGCCGCGGGTGGCGCCGACGGCGCTGTTCACCGAATTGCTGCGCGAGATGACGGGCAAGGGCCTGGGCTTCAGCGCCGTGGCCGACGCCGAAGGCCGGCCGCTGGGCATCTTCACCGACGGCGACCTGCGCAGGCTGATCGAGCGCGGCGCCGACTTGCGCGCGCTGACCGCCGCCGACGTCATGCACCCGGCGCCGCGGCTGGTGCGCGACGACGCGCTCGCCGTCGACGCCGCCGGTGTCATGGAGCAGCACCGCATCACCAGCGTGCTCGTCATCGACGCCGAGCGGCGCCTGGTCGGGGCGCTGAACTCGAACGACTTGATGCGCGCCAAGGTGATCTGACGCCATGACGCCAGCCTTGAACTTCGCCCCCGAGTCGCTGCTGCGCGCCCAGGGCCGCGGGCTGGGCATGAAGGCGGCGATCTTCGACGTCGACGGCGTGCTCACCGACGGGCGCATCTACATCGGCGAGCACGGTGAGACGGTGAAGGCCTTTTCAACGCTCGACGGCCATGGCCTGAAGCTGCTGGCGCAAGGCGGCATCGTGCCGGTGATCGTGACCGGGCGTGACTCGCCCGCCGTGCGCCGGCGTGTCGCCGACCTCGGCCTGCAGCACGCCGTCTATGGCGCGCAGGACAAGCTGG
>JAUYAJ010000705.1 GCA_030693565.1 Rubrivivax sp. | reverse complement strand
CGAAACGACGCGGGCCGTGCAGTCGACGCTGCAGCGCTACAAGGAACTGCGCGACATCATCGCCATCCTGGGCATGGACGAACTGAGCCCGGAAGACAAGCTGGCCGTCAGCCGCGCGCGCAAGATCCAGCGTTTCCTGAGCCAGCCGTTCCACGTGGCCGAGGTCTTCACCGGCAGCCCGGGCAAGTACGTGCCGCTGAAGGAAACCATCCGCGGCTTCAAGATGATCGTGGCCGGCGAGTGCGACCACCTGCCCGAGCAGGCGTTCTACATGGTCGGGACCATCGACGAAGCCTTCGAAAAGGCGAAGAAGATCCAGTGAGCGGCGCATTCGGACGCCAGCCGTCGTTGCGCTGCTCGCCGTACGGGTGTACGGCTGCGCGGCGCGCCTGGCCTGACACCCGACTGCTTGCCCACTGAACCTTCTTCGACAGCTTAAGAGAGTCTGCAAATGGCCACCATCCACGTCGACGTCGTCTCCGCCGAAGGCAGCATCTTTTCCGGCGAAGCCAAGTTCGTGGCCTTGCCGGGCGAGAGCGGCGAGCTCGGCATCCTGCCGCGCCACACGCCACTGATCACGCGCATCAAGCCCGGCGCGGTGCGCATCATGCGCGCCGACAACGACGAAGAAGAGTTCGTCTTCGTCGCCGGAGGCATTCTCGAAGTGCAGCCGGGCACGGTCACCGTGCTGGCCGACACCGCGATCCGCGGTCACGACCTCGACGAAGCCAAGGCCAGCGAAGCCAAGAAGCTGGCCGAGATCGCGATGGCCAACGCCAAGAGCGACATCGACCTGGCCGCAGCGCAAAGCGAGTTCGCGGCCATGGCCGCGCAGCTGGCGGCGATCCAGAAGCTGCGCAAGAAGTAAGCGCCGCCGACTGGCGCCCGTTAGAAAAAGCCCGCCCGGCACCGCCGCGGCGGGCTTTGTCTTTGGTCGCTTCAGCCGCGCCGGCGCCGTACGCTCGCGCCCACGACCAGCAGGCCCAGTGCCATCAGGCCGTAGCTGGCCGGCTCCGGTATGGCAGCCACGCTGCGCGTGAAGGCGCAGCTGTCGGTGTCACCCAGCGAGCAGGTTTGACCCAGCACATGGTCGCTGTTGGTCAGATAGTTGCCGTCGATGTCGGTGCCGTAGAAGTTCAGCGTCAGGCCGGTGCCGTAGAAGCGATAGGTGCCGGCTTGCGCGCCGCCCGCCGCCGGCGTGAACTGCGCAAAGACGTAGTCGGTTGACGCACCGGCGGCCAGCGAGAAGTTGCTGACGAAGTTGATCGCGGGTTTGCCGGGCTCGCTGCTGGTGAAGAAGTCGTAGCGGTAGTTCACCGTGTCGCCGTTGCACCCGCCCGTGAAGCTGTCGCTGCAGCTGAACCAGGTATTCAGGTGGGCGCCGTCGATCTGGTCGAAGGCACGCCGATGCCAGGTCTGGGTGGCGTTATCGAAGAAGTCGCCTTCGGTCGGCAAGTCGTCGGGCATGAAGCCGGTCAGCGGATCGCTGCTGAAGTCGAGCGGTGTCGACAGGGGATCGAGCGTGAAGCGCAGCCAGACATCGATCTTTTCGCCCGGAGCTGCGCTGGCGACGCGTTGCACGAACTCCAGGCTGCCAAATGGCAGGCCACCGATCCCCAAGGCGGCGTGACCCGTCGATGCGATGGTTAGCGCCGAAATGGCGATGGCGGACTTCAGCAGCAAGGACATGGTGAGGCTCCCAACCTGGGCGCCGCCAGTCTCACGGCGGCGCCCAGGTACGGTCAACCCCGAGACACCCCCTCATTTGCGGGGTCATTCCGAGGTCGTTGCCGGGGCGCCGCGCGCGCCGCCATCGGCCGCCGTCGACAATCGTGCGGTGAACGAACCCGACACCATCGCCGTCATCGACTTCGAAACCACCGGCATGAGCCCGGCGATGGGCGCGCGCGCCACCGAGATCGCCGCCGTGCTGGTGCGCGGTGGCCGCGTCGTCGGCCGCTACGCCAGCTTGATGCGCACGGGCACCTGGGTGCCGCCCTTCATCGAGCAGCTCACCGGCATCAGCAACCGCATGCTGGTCAGCGCACCGCCAGCGGCCGAGGTGATGCGTGAGGTGCAGGCTTTCACCGCCGGCTGCGGCGTCGTTGCCCACAACGCCAGCTTCGACCGCGCGTTCTGGCGCCATGAGATGGCGCTGGCCTTCGATGCCGAGCGCGGCGCCGAGGCCGCAGACTTCGGCTGCACGCTGCTGCTGTCGCGCCGGCTCTACCCCGAAGCGCCCAACCACCGGCTCGGCACACTGGCGAGCTGGCTGGGCATCGTGCCGACCGGGCGCGTCCACCGCGCCCTGGCCGACGCCGAGATGGCCGCCGAGCTGTGGCTGCGCATCAGCCACGACGTCCAGCAGCGCTACGCTGCCAGCACACCCTTTGGCCTGATGTGTGCGCTGCAGAAGACGCCGCGGCAAAGCCTGGCGCGCTGCGCCGACCGCTACTTCACGGCACTCGCCGGCACCCGTTGACGGGCTGAAGACCTACCTGCGCCCGATGGCGGCGTGCAGGTCCGCCAGCGGCACGACGCGCCCGTGCAGCGGCAGGATGCGGTCGACGCCGAGCCGCAGGCGTTCGATGTTGTCGACCAGGTTCACATGGTTGGCGTTGGCCACGGCAGGCGGCGCGCTGCCGGCCGGCGCCGGGGTGTAGGCGTCGGCCTGGATCAGCAGCCTTTCCTTGGGCAGGTGGACCATCAACATGCCCTGCGCATGGATGCTGCCCGTGAACTCATGCACTTCGACCGTGCGCGTGGTGTCTGCAAACACGCGTTTGCCGCTGACCCCGAGGATGCTGACCTGACGCCCGGAGCGCGCCAGCAGGTCGGGTGCGATGCTGTTGGGGTTGGCCAGCACACGCTCGAAGTAAGGCTGGGCGCGCGCGCTGGTGACCAGGGTGGCGCCCTCGGCGGCGGCAGCGCGCAGGCCGCCCGAGTGGTCGAAGTGGTGGTGCGAGTTGACGACGAAGCGCACCGGCTTGCCCGGCGCCAGCTTCTTCGCCTCGGCCAGCACGGCGGCAGCGCGGCCATCGTGCAGCGGCGCCTCGACCACCATCAAGTGGTCGGCCATCTCGATCGCCACGCTGTTGTGCGAGCCGCCGGCCAGAAACCAGATGCCGTCGGTCACCTTCTCGGCGCTGACGCGTTCGCTGGCGTTGCGGACCGCGTCGGGCACCGTGATGTCGACCGGTGCGTTGGGCAGCACTTCCTGCACGGCCAGGTCCAGCACCTCGAAACTGCCCTGGCTCTGGCGGATGCGCATCGGGAACTTGACGCCACCGAAGTCGCGGTAGTCGCTGTAATGGGTGACCGAGGCAACGTCGCCCAGCACCGGGTGCGGGCGCAGCGCCTCGACGCGCTCGACCAGGCCGTCGGCGCCGATCCAGACGCTGGCGCTGAGCACACCCGGCTGGCGGAACGACACCACGCTGCGGGTCTGGCCGCCTTCGGTGCGCCGGCTGGCGCTGGCGGCGTTGCGCAGCGCTGCCTTGAGCACGCCATGCGGTGTGGTCCAGATGTCGTGCTGGCGATCGAAGCGCGCCACCGGCGCTGGCGCCGGATTGCCGCCGACCAGGTTCCAGGCCAGATCACCGCGCACGAAGGTGGTGGCGCGCTGCTCGCCCAGGCCCATCAGCGGGATCGCGCCGCCGCCGTTCGGTTCGGCGCGGCTGCGGCCGAAGTCCTCGCGCAGGGCGGCGTTTTCGTAGTCGACCAGCCGGGTCAGCAGCGGGTAGTTCAGCCGCGGCCAGGCCATGCCGGACTCGAAGGCCTGGCCGAAGGTCGAGCCGCTGCCGCGGGTGGTGAACTGGATCGACTTCAGCGCCGCGCCGCCCATCGCGGCTTCGGACTGGCGCAGCAGGCTGGTGGCGTCCAGGTTCGCCGAGGTGCCGCAAGCGGCGAGCAAGGCGGCACTGGCCGCCAGGGACACGACAACAAGGCTGCGCAACATGGGCACTCCCGAAGGGCCGGAGGATCGGCCCGGCAGCGTCGTCGTTGCCACGCCGCAATTCAATCGGGGAAACCGATGAGCGGGCGCGGGAATAAAACGCCGCCGCGGTGGCGGCTGGCTCGCTCAGGCGCCGGCGGCGATCTCGCGCAACGCGCGTTCGAAGGCTTCGGGCGGCTGGCCGCCCTGGATCAGGTGGCGGCCGTCGATGACGACCGAGGGCACGGCCTGGATGCCGAGCTGCTGCCAGTGGCGCTCGCTGGCGCGCACTTCGTCGGTGTATAGGCCGCTGGCCAGCATCTCGCGGGCGGCGGCGTCCAGGCCGACTTCGCCGGCCAGCCGCTCCAGCACCTCGGGGGCGCTCGGGTTTTCGGCCTTGCCGTGATAGGCCTTGAGCAGCGCGTGCTTGAGCTGGCGTTGCTGGGCCGCGCTTTGCAGCCCGGCCCAGTGCAGCAGGCGGTGGGCGTCGAAGGTGTTCCAGACATGCGGCCGGGGGCCGAAGGTGAAGCCGACCGCGGCACCGCGGTCAACGATGCCTTGGCGGTTGCGCGCCTGCTGCTCGGGCGTCGAGCCGTACTTGCGCGCCAGGTAGGGGCCGGTCTCGGCGCCTTCGGGCGGCATGTCGGGATTGAGCTCGAAGGGCTGGAAGTGCAGTTCGACCTCGATGTCGTTGCCAATGCGCTCGAGCGCGCGTTCCAGCGCGTTGAGGCCGACCGCGCACCAGGGGCAGGCAACGTCGGAAACAAAATCGATCTTCATGGTGGGCTCGCAGGCTCAGGACAACAGCCACCAGTCTAGCCAGATGCGCCCCAAGCTGTGCGCCGGCCCTGGGCGTGAAAGAAGTGCCCGCCGGTGCCAGAGCGCTCCGCCCACCACCACCGCGCCCCTTCATGGGGGCTCGCATGGTTTCCGCCTTGGACTTGCTCGCCGCGGGGTCCGCGTTCGCAAAGGCCGGTATCGCGGTGTCGCGGTGTCGCGGTCTGGCACGCCGGCGCTGGTGGTCAACCGCGGTGAAGGCACGGTCAGCGTGCTCAAGCTGGGCGCCAGCCCGGTGGCCGAGATCGCCAAGGTCGCCCTGGGCAAGGCCGACACCCGCTCCAGGGGCATCGACTTCACGCCCGACGGCCAGCATCTGGCGGGGGTGGTGATGAACGGCAGCAACAAGGCCAAGGCCAACCCCTTCTATGCCGACAAGGGCCTGCTGCAGATCTGGCGCGTCGACGGCGCCGGCCAGCGCCCGGTCAAGGTCACCGAGGCGCCCATCGGCCAGTGGTCGCAAGGTGCGCTGTTCTCGCGCGACGGCAAGACCGTGCTGGCGATGAACATGGTCGAAAACGACGTCCAGCTGTTCAGCTTCGACGGCAGCAGCCTGAAGGAAACCGCGCGCATCAAGCTCGGTGGCGGCGCTGCCGCCGGGCGCACGGCCGGGGATTACTGATCTTCGTCGCGCGGCGGGCCTTCAGATCCGGCCCAGCGCACGCAGGATCTTTTCCGGCGTGATCGGCTGCGAGGCCAGGCGCGCGCCAAAGGGCGTCAGCGCGTCGTTGATGGCGTTCATCACCGCGCCCGGCGCGCCGGCGGTGCCGGCCTCGCCGGCGCCTTTGGCGCCGAGCTGCGAGCTCCGGGTCGGCGACTGCACATGCGAGACCACGATGTCGGGCATTTCGGCGGCCATCGGCACCAGGTAGTCGGCCATGTTGCCGTTGCGCAGCGTGCCGTCGCTGTCGTAAAGGCATTCCTCGAACAGCGCGCCGCCGATGCCTTGCACGATGGCGCCGCGGATCTGCTCGTCGACCAGCATCGGGTTGATGACGCGGCCGCAGTCCTCCACCGCCCAGTGGCCGAGCAGGCGCACGAAGCCGGTGTCGACGTCCACCTCCACATGGCTGACCTGCACGCCGTTGGTGAAGATGAAGGGATAGTCGCGCTGCGCATAGTGGCGCGTCACCATCAGCTCGGGCGTGAAGTCCTTGGGCAAGGTGTCGGAGCGGAAGTAGGCGATGCGGCCGAGTTCGGCCAGGTCGAGCAGAACGGCACCCGTCTTCGTGTCGACGACGGCGCCGCGCAACACCTTGAGCTCGCGGCGCTCGCGCTGCAGGATCGCCGCCGCGGTGGCCAGGATGTTCTCGCGCAGCACGCGCCCGGCCAGCAGCACCGCTTCGCCGCCGATGCCCGCGCCCCGGCTGGCCCAGGTGCCGCCGCCGTACGGCGTGGCGTCGGTGTCGCCGGTGACCACGCGCACACGCTCGATGGCCACGCCGACGGCGTCGGCGGCGATCTGCGCGAAGATGGCCTCGGCGCCCTGGCCTTGCTCGCCCACGCTGCTCATCACCGTGAGCACGCCGCTGGGTTCGAGCCGCAGCGTGGCGCCGTCCTGCGACGCAATGCGCGCCCCGCCCACGCCATAGAAAGCCGCGCTCGGGTTGGTCAGCTCGATCAGCGCCGCCACGCCGATGCCGCGGAAGACGCCGCGCTCGCGCAGCGCGATCTGTTCGGCGCGCAGCTGCTCGTAGCCCACCAGGCGGCGCGCTTCGTGCAGGCAGGCTTCGTGGGTGAGCTGTTCGAGCTTGATGCCCGACGCGCCGGTGGCCGGGTAGGCGTCGTCGCGGATCACGTTGGCCAGCCGGATCGCGATCGGGTCGATGCCGAGCCGGGCCGCCAGGCCGTCGACCAGCGCCTCGGTCACGGCGCAGGCGATTGGATGGCCGACGCCGCGGTACTGGCAGGTCGGCGTCTTGTTCTGGAACACGACCTTCAGCGCAGCCCGGTAGTGTTTGTGGCGGTACGGCCCGCCGGTCAGGTTGACGACCTGGTTGCCTTCGATGCCGCTGGTGCGCGGGAACACCGAATAAGGGCCGATGCCGGTCAGGTCGTCGATCTCGAAGGCGAGGATCTCGCCGGTCTTCGTCGCCGCGATGCGGCCCTTGATGCGGTGCTCGCGCGCATGGATGTCGGACGTGAAGCTCTCGAGGCGGTCGGCAACGAACTTCACCGGCCGGCGCAGCATCATGCTCAGCGCGACGGTGGCGAAGTCGTCGGGGTAGGCATGGACCTTGATGCCGAACGAGCCGCCGACATCGCCGCAAAGCACGCGCACCTGCGACTCCTGCAGCCCGAACTGGCGGCAGTACAGATCCTGCATCATGTGCGGCGCCTGGAACGAGTGGTAGACGGTGAGCCGCTGGTCGCCGGCGTTCCAGTCGGCGATCTGGCAGCGCGGCTCCAGCGTCACGCCGGTGTGGCGGCCGAACACGAAGGTCTCTTCGAACACCGCGTCGGCACGCGCGAAGGCCTCGTCGACGCCGCCGGTGTCGAGCTTGCGCTCGAAGCACAGGTTGTCGCCCAGTTCGGGGTGGATCAGCGGCGTCGCGGGGTCGAGCGCGGTCTCGGTGTCCAGCACCGCGGGCAGGTCTTCCCAGCGCACCTCGAGCAGCGCCAGCGCGTCCTCGGCGCGCGCCCGCGTTTCGGCCACCACCGCGACGACGGGCTCGCCCTGCCAGGTGGCGCGCTCCATCGCCAGCGGGAACTGCGGCGCGCTCTTGATGCCGGCCAGATGCGCCAGCGTCGCCACCCAGGGCTTGCACAGCGCGGCGATCTCGCTGCCGACCACGACTGCGATGACGCCCGGCAGCGCCTGCGCCGCGCTGCGCTCGATGCCGGTGATGCGCATGTGCGCCACCGGCGAGCGCCAGAACACCACATGGGCCAGCCGCGGCAGTTCGATGTCGTCGACGAAGCGGCCCTGGCCCTGCGTGAGCCGGCGCACGCCTTCACGCGGCAGCGCCACGCCGATGTGGCGCTGGTCTTCGGTGACGGCGGGCAGGTCGGCGCCGAGGTCGCGCCGGGTCGGCAATTCGGTCGGGTGGTTCATGCGCCGGCCTCCTGCTCGGTGTCGAAGCGGCCGGCGCGCTGCTGACCCAGCACGCTGCAGACGGCGTCGACGATGGCGTGGTAGCCGGTGCAGCGGCAGTAGTTGCCGCTGATCCATTCGCGCACCTGGCTGCGGTCGGCGTCCGGCCGCTG
>JAUYAJ010000701.1 GCA_030693565.1 Rubrivivax sp. | reverse complement strand
CCAGCTCGCCCTGCCACTGCAGGAAACGCACGCCGCGCGCGCTGGCACCCGCTGCCAGCGTGTGCGGCTGGCCGTCGATGACGAGCAAGGCGCGCTGCCCCATCTGGCCCGCCAACGCCACGCCTTGCGCGGCGGCGCCGGCGCAGGCAGCGGCCAGCACGGCGGCGGCCCAGGCCTGGCGCAGCTTCACGCCGGGCTTCAGTCGCGGAAGTTGTCGAAGCTCAGCGGCAGGTCGGCGACTTCCTTGCGCAGCAAGGCCATCGCCGCCTGCAAGTCGTCGCGCTTGCTGCCGCTGACGCGCACGGCGTCGCCCTGGATCGCGCCCTGGACCTTGATCTTGCTGCCTTTCAGCAAGGTCTGGATCTTCTTCGCCGATTCGCTGTCGATGCCGCTCTTGATCGGCACCGTCAGCTTGAGCTTGTCGCCGCCCATCTTCTGCGGCTTGGCGCTGAAGTCGAGGAAGCGGCTGTCGACGCTGCGTTTGGCCAGCTTGGTGAGCAAGACGTCGCGCACCTGCTCGAGCTGGAAGTCGCTGTCGGCCAGCACCGACAGCTCGCGCTCCTTGGCGCTCTTGTCGATCAGGTCGACCTTGGCGCTGGAGCCCTTGAAGTCGAAGCGGGTGCCGATTTCCTTGTTGGCCTGGTCGACCGCGTTGCGCAGCTCGACGAGGTTGGGTTCGAGGACGGTGTCGAAGCTGGGCATGGTGGCTGGCCTGTGAGGGTGGCGGGAGGGGCGGCGGCGAACTGAGGGAAAATTGTCCCATGTCCCACCTTCCCATGGCCTTGCAGATCGAACACAAGGCTTCGCTGCGCGAACACAACAGCTTCGGCCTGCCGGCGGTGGCGCGCGAACTCGTGCGCGTGCACAGTGACGCCGACCTGCGCCGCGTCGTCGACCACCCCGAATACGGGCTGGCGCCCAAGTTCATCCTCGGCGGCGGCAGCAACGTGGTGCTGACGCGCGACCTCACCGACCTGGTGCTGAAGGTCGAGATTCCCGGCCGCAAGCTCTGGCGCGAAAACGCCGACGCCTGGATCGTCGAGGCCGGCGCCGGCGAAAACTGGCACGACCTGGTCGACTGGACGCTGGCGCAGGGCTGGCCGGGGCTGGAGAACCTGGCGCTGATCCCCGGCCTGGTGGGCGCGGCGCCGGTGCAGAACATCGGCGCCTACGGCGTCGAGCTGAAAGACCGCTTTCATTCGCTGGACGTGGTCGACCTGGTGACCGGGCGCACGGTGTATTTCGACGCCTCGATGTGCCATTTCGGTTACCGCAACAGCGTCTTCAAGCAGGCGCTGGCAGGCAAATGCGTGATCACGCGCGTGCGGCTGCGGCTGCCGCGGCCCTGGCAGCCGGTGCTGGGCTACCTGGACCTGGAGCGCAAGATCGCCGACACCGGCAACCTGCGCCCGGATGCGCGCACGATCTTTGATTGGGTGTGTGCGATCCGCCGCGCCAAGCTGCCCGACCCGGCGCTGATCGGCAATGCCGGCAGCTTCTTCAAGAACCCGGTGGTCAGCGCCGAGCAGTGCCGCGACATCATCGGACGCGACCCCGAGATCGTGCATTACCCGCTGGCCGACGGCAGCGTCAAGCTGGCCGCCGGCTGGCTGATCGACGCCTGCGGCTGGAAGGGCAAGGCGGTCGGCCGCGCCGCCGTCTACGAGCGCCAGGCGCTGGTGCTGGTGAACCGCGGCGGCGCCAGCGGCGCCGAGGTGGTGACGCTGGCGCGGGCGATCCAGGAAAGTGTCTACGGCCGCTTCGGCATCCGCCTGGAGCCCGAGCCGGTGATCGTCTGACGGCGGCTCACGCGGGCCGCAGCGTTCGCGCCCATCAGGCGGCGGCTGCCAGCCCTTGGGCAACGGCCGCGTCACGGGTCAGCGGCAGCAAATCGTTGAAATGCTGAACCAGGCGCGCGATTTCGTGCGCCGGCAGGTGGGCCGCGCCTTCGTGCAGCGCGGCGGCGGTGGCGGCCAGCGCCGACAAGCCCAGGTTGAGCGCCGCGCCGCGGGCGGCGTGGGCGTTGACGCGCAACTCCAGTGGCTGGGCGTCGCGCACCGCGGCACGCAGCCGCTGCACCGTCTGCGGGCCCTGGTCGAGGTAGGCGTGGATCATGGCCGCCAGCCGCTCGCGCGGCATCGCCTGCAGCGCCATGGTGATGGCCGGGCGGTCGATCAGCGGCGTCGCACCGAGCAGCGGCATGGCCTCGGTGCCGCTGGGGCGGCGCGCGGGCAGCATGGGTTCTGCGGCGGCCGAGGCGCCAAAGAGCCGGCGCAGTGAACTCGCCAGCTTCTGCGGGCTCACCGGCTTGGTCAGGAAGTCGTTCATGCCGGCGACCAGGCAGCGGTCGCGCGTTTCCGGGAAGGCGTCGGCGGTGAGGGCGACGATGGGCACGGTGGCGGCTTTGCGGTCGGCCAGCGCGCGGATCGCCCGGGTCGCACCGACACCGTCGAGCACCGGCATGTGCAAGTCCATCAGCACGATGTCGAAGGCGTGTTCGCGCACCGCCTGCACCGCCTCTTCGCCATTGGCGGTGAACTTCGCCTGGTGGCCCAGGCTCTCGAGCAAGGCTGCCATGTACTGGCTGTTCACCGGGTGATCTTCGGCCACCACCACCTTGAGCGTCTGGCCTTCGGCGCGCAGGTCACGGGTCGGCGGGATGGCAAGTGCCGCCGCGCGCTGCACCGCTG
>JAUYAJ010000698.1 GCA_030693565.1 Rubrivivax sp. | reverse complement strand
TTCTTCTTGAAAGCGAACGAACCCGTGCCTTGTTTGCTGCGGCCGTAGTCGAACAGCGCCAGGCCGCGGGCGCAGGCGCGGCGCATCAGCTCCCAGTACTTGAAGTCGTTCGCCGCCAGGTCGCGCGCCGCTTCGTCGTCGCCGGCGTAATAAGGCAGCACCTCGTCGCGGAAGTAAAAGCTCATCACGCTGCTGAGCGGGCGGCCGTCAGGCGCGCTGACGGTGAGCACTTCGCAGTCGGCACCGAATTCAGCCTGCAAGGCCTGGAAGTAGCGCTTGGGCATGGCCGGCGTGCCATGGCGGTGGACGTTGTCGGCGTAGAGGGCGAAAAAGCGTTCGACGCCGCTGTCGATGTCGCTGCGCAAGCCGTTCTTGATGCCTTTGCGCACCATCGCGCGCTGCTTGCGCGGGATCGCCAGCATGTTGGCTTCTTCCTCGGCCAGGATGGGCTTGCGGAAGGTGACGTAGAGATCTTGCGCCGGCCAGTCGGCGTGCCGGGCCTGGACGTTGCGCAGTTCGAGATGGGCGACGCCGAGCTGGCGGGCGATGCGCTGGGCTTCTTGCTCCAGCGCCGCCGCGCTGGCTTCGTCGCTGGCTGCAACGCCGCCGTAGACGGCGAAGGGCAGGCTGGTCAGCGAATTGCCGAACAGCAGGCTCTTGACATGCGCCAGCGGCAGCACGCCGGTGATCCGGCCTTCGTGCTGGGCAAAGAGGAAGTAGGTGTCGTGGCGGAACACATTGCGCAAGATGCGCTGCCAGCCTGCACGGTGGAAGAAGCTGGCCTGCGGGCAGGCCATGACAAAGGCGTCCCACGACGCGTTGTCGCGGGCGTCTTCGGGGGATAGACGCAGGATGTTCGGCACAGCCGGCTATCAGACCGCAGATCGGACTGATGGTGGGTGTTCGGCCCGGGCCCGATCGAGAAATATGTCATCCATGCGGCCCCAGCGGAAGTCGCCCAACAACTGGTGCAGCCGATTGGGCATGCGCGGGATGTTCACGTAGTGGCGAAAGCGGGTCTTGGCGTCGATGCCCGGGATGCGCGGCTGACCAGCGTCGATCTCCCACGGGTGGAAGTAGAAAACTGCCGGTTCACGGTCGAGCCGGTTCACACGCCGCAGCATCCAGCGCGAGACGGCGTAAGGCAGCAGGCGGAAATAACCGCCGCCGCTGGAGGGCAGGTTGCGGCTGCCCCAGCGCAGCGTGGTCACCGGCACTTCGAGCAGCCCGCCGCCGACGCGGTAAGCAAAGCGCGGCGAATCGGGCATGCCGTAGTGGTCGTGCTGGATCGGGTAGATGCTGCTGCTGTAGCGGTAGCCGGCGCGCGCCAGCACGTCGAAAGCCCAGAGGTTGCGGGCACCGATCGAAAAGCTCGGCGCCCGGTAGCCGCGCACTTCGGTGCCGGCCAGGTCTTCGAGGATCTTCTTGGCCCGCTCGACATCGCTGCGGAAGTCCGCCTCGCTGAGGTCGCTGGCGCGCTGGTGGCCGTAGCCGTGGCTGGCCAGTTCATGGCCTTGGTCGACGATGGCGCGCACCATCGCCGGGTAGCGTTCGGCGATCCAGCCCAGCGTGAAGAAGGTGGCGCGCACATCGCGCTCGGCCAGCATCTCGAGGATGCGGCCGACGTTGCGCTCGACTCGGCATTCGCGCGCGTCCCAGTCCTCGCGCCGGATGTAGGGCGCGAACGCCGAGACCTGGAAGTAGTCTTCGACGTCAATGGTCAGCGCGTTGGTGATCTGTGGGGCCAGCATCCGATGCCTTCGCTCAGCCGGCCGGCGCTGGATCGCCCAGCCACTGCCAGAGATCGGCCGCCATGCGCTCGGCGGCGCGGCCGTCCCAGTACTCGGGCACACGGCCGCGCTTGCCGCGGCCGGCCAGGATGTCGCTGACGCCTTGCAAGATGGCGCCGCGGTCGCTGCCGACCATGGTGTTCGTGCCTTGCTCGACGGTGATCGGCCGTTCGGTGTTCTCGCGCATCGTCAGGCACGGTACACCAAGGGCGGTGGTCTCTTCCTGCAGGCCGCCGGAGTCGGTCAGCACCAGCGCGGCGCCGGCCATCAGGCCGATCATCTCCAGATAGCCTTGCGGCGGCAGCGTCACGATGCGCTGCGGATCGAGCAGCGCCGTCAGCCCGAAGCGTTCAATGTTGCTGCGCGTGCGCGGGTGCAGCGCGAACACCAGCGGCAGTTGCGTCGCCACTTCAGCCAGCACGCCGAGCAAGCTGCGCAGCGTGCCGGCGTCGTCGACATTCGACGGCCGGTGCAAGGTGACCACGCCGTAGCCGGACGGACCGCCGAGCACGCCAGGGTCGGCGCCATGGACGCGCAGCGTGTCGGCCGCAGGGTGGGCGCGCTCGCGGCTGGCCAGCAGCGAGTCGATCATCACATTGCCGGTGAACACGATGCGCTCGGCGGCGACACCTTCGCGGAGCAGGTTGTCGGCGGCACTGCGTTCGGTGGTGTAAAGCCGGTCAGCCACCTGGTCGGTGAGCACGCGGTTGATCTCTTCGGGCATCTTGCGGTCCCAGCTGCGCAAGCCGGCTTCCACATGGACGACAGGCACGCCCTTCTTCACCGCCACCAGCGTGCAGGCCAGCGTCGAATTGACGTCACCGACGACGATCACGCAAGACGGCTTGTGCTCGTCCAGCGCCGGCTCGAAGCGGCGCATCACCTCGGCGGTCTGCACCGCATGGCTGCCCGAGCCGACCTCCAGGTTGATGTCGGGCCGCGGCAGTCCGAGGTCGTCGAACAGCTGGTGGCTCATGTCCTTGTCGTAATGCTGGCCGGTGTGGACCAGCAGCGCCGGCAGCGGCGGCTGGTGCGCAGCCAGCGCGCGCAGGATCGGCGCCATCTTCATGAAGTTGGGCCGGGCGCCAACGACGCACATCACGGGAGCGATCATTTCGGTGTTTCGCCTGGGTTCTTCTTCACGGCGTTGACGAGCTTTTGCAGCATCGACAGCGTCTGCACATTGATTCGCTCGAGCCGCAACAAACTGCGTTCCAGGCGCTGCAACTGGTCGCCGCGCTGGTCGGCTGTCAGCGAAGCGAGTTGCTTGGACATCGCTTCGGCTTCGCTGATGTCGAGCTTGAGCTTTGACAGGTCGACGTCGAGTTCCTGCGCCACCGCGGCGGCAGCGCCGCCGCCAGCCGCTGCAGGGCCACTGGCCGGCGGCGGCGGCGCTGCCGCCACGTGGGACTCCTGAGCGAACTCGCGCACGACTTCGCTGACGTCGTCAGCGCTCAAGTGGGTCTTGTTGCCCAGAAAACCGAGCAGCAGCAGGCGGTCGCAGACCGAGTTGATGCGCCGCGGAATGCCCTGGCTGGCTTTGTAGATGCCTTCGAAGGCGGCGGGCTCGAAGGTCGGCTTGTCGGTGGCGCCGGCGCACTTGAGCCGGTGCTCGATGTAGCGCTGGGTCTCCTCCTGATCGAGCGGCCCGATGTGGCAGGTGGCGGCCACGCGCTGGCGGAACTGCTCCATTTCCGGCTGCTGCAGGATCTGGCGGAACTCGGGCTGACCGACCAGGAAGCTTTGCAGCAGCGCCTGGTTGCCGAACTGGAAGTTCGACAGCATGCGCAATTCCTCGACCGCCTTGGGCGACAGGTTCTGTGCTTCGTCGACGATCAGCAGGCAGCGCTTGCCCTTGCTGGTCTGGCTGATCAGAAAGGCTTCGAGCGTGATCAGCAGTTCCGACTTGGGCACGTCCTTGACGCGAAAGCCGAAGGCCGCGCCGACCATGCGCAAAGTGTCCTCGGCGCCGAGTTGGGTCGTGACCAGGTGGCCGGTGATGACGTTGCTGCCATGCAGGCCGTCGATCAGCGAACGCAGCACCGTCGTCTTGCCGGCACCGATCTCGCCGGTGATGACGATGAAGCCTTCGTTGCGCGACACCCCGTACTCGAGGTAGGCCTTGGCGCGCCGATGCTGCTTGCTGCCGAAAAAGAAGTTCGGGTCGGGGTTGAGTTGGAAGGGCTTGCTGCTCAGCCCGTAGAACGCTTCGTACATGGCTTAGAACCGCAGGCTCAACGTGGCGGTGAGCGCCGACTCGTTGTAAGGCTTGGTGGCGCTGTCGAATTCGATGTGGCGGGCACCGACCGTCAGATTGGCGCGAGCAGCGATCTGGCTCGACCACGCCAGGTTGAGCGAGCGCTGCTCGTTGCCGGCGGGGTTGCTGCCACCGCGACCCGTTGTCTTCTGGTTCGATGCCAGCAGGCTGATCGACGAAGTCGGTGTCAGCCGGTGCGCTAGGCTCAGGCTGTAGCCGGTTTGCTGCAGCGAATCCACCTGCGACAAGTCGTCGCTCACGCCGCTGATGCTGTCCAGACGCCGCGTCGCCGTGCGGAAGGCAGCCAAAGTGACTGTCTGGCGCTGGCCGGTGAGCGCCATCGACAGGTTCTGGCTGCGCTGCACCGACAGTGCGGAACTCAGAAAGCCGCCGCTGACCGTGGCGTTGGCGTCCAGACCGTTGCTGAGCAGAAAGCTGCGCACCAGTTGCTCGCGGCGCGTCGGGTCGGGTTCGAGCGATGCGAACTGGACAAAAAAGAGGTCGTACTGAGTCAGCGGCGCGCCGGCCACGCCGGTGCTGGAAGAGGCATTGCGACTGTCGGTATAGCGCCAGATTGAGCGCGCCAGCCGGTGCTGCAAGGTCAGCCCATGCGAATTGCCGAAGTAGCGCCGGTCGCTTTGCAGCCCGACCAAGGTTCGCTGCGACGGCGTCCAGTCGACGCCCCAGCCCCACGAGGTGGTGTCGCGGCGCTCGCTGCTGATGACGTCGGTCGATTCCTGCGCCAGCCGGGCCGAGAATCGCAGTTCGGGGTCGGGCCGGTAGGTCGCGCCAGCGCCGATCCGGTCTTGCTCGGTGCGGCGGCCGGCGTTGAAGTCCGACACCTGGCGGCTGGCATCGGCCGACCAGCCGAACTGCCCGCGCCCACCACTGAGCCGCACCAGCCCGGACAGGTTGGACGAATCCGCCGCCTGCGTCGAACCGCTGCGCGTGCCGGCATAAGACAGCCGCGCCTCGTAGTCGACCACGCCAGCCAGCCGTCCGCGCACCGATGGCGACAGCCCCAGTGTCACGACCTCGCTGCGGTTGGCGTTGACTGCCGCATTGTTCTGGCCGGACTGAGCGCCGAAGGCCGAGATGGTTTGCTGCGAGATCGTCGCCCGGCCATCGACGAAGACCCGGTTCTCGACCAGTTCGGCCGCTGCCGACGAGTTCAGCGCATGCTGGATCGCGTTCGAGCCCGAACCGCGCGCATAGACCAGGGCGTTGAGTGAATAGTCAAGCGTGCCCTGCACACGCCCGGATCGGCTGCTCAAGCGCAGTCCGGGGCTGATCTGGGTGATGGCCTCAGAGGACTTGCCGACCGAGTCCAGATTTCGGTTGTCGGTCAGCACCTGGCTCAGGCTCAGCGTCGGCGTGAACGTGAAGCCGCGTCCCGCCACGGCAGTCTGGCTCCAGGCCGACGTCGACACCAGGGCCAGCGCGGCGCACAGCGGCAGCAGTTCAGGCCGCAGCGGCGAGCCGGCGCGACAGCGCTGCCCCAATCTCATGGCACGCCAACGCAAACGTCAGCCTTCGCGTTGGTCGCTGCCATAGCCGTAGCCGTAGCCGTAGCCATAGCCATGGCCGTAGCCATACGCACCTTCGCGCTCGCGCGCCTTGTTCAGAACCAGCATGCGCACCGGGCAGGAGTCGATGGTCGACAGCGCCTGCTGGACGTCGGCCTGCACGGTCTTGCCGGCATGGACGACGACGACGATCTGGCCCATGTGCGAGGCCAGCACGCGCGACTCAGTGGTCAGCAGCAGCGGCGGTGAATCGAAGATGATGATGCGTTCAGGGTAGCGCGTCGCCATGTCCTCGAGCAAGTTCGTCATCGCATCGCTGGCGAGCAACTCGGTGGCTTTCGGATGCGGCGTGCCGCTGGGCAGGATCGTCAAGGTGTCGACGTTGGTCCGGAGCAGCACGTCGGCCATCTCCGCCTTGCCCTCGAGCAAGTCGAGCAGGCCGGGGCCGGGTGGAAGGCCGAGCATGCGCAGCACCGAAGGCCGGGCGACGTCGGCGTCGACCAGCATCACCGTGTGGTCGAGTTCGGCGGCGATGCTCATCGCCAGGTTGACCGAGGTGAAGCTCTTGCCCTCGCCGGCCAGCGCGCTGGTGACCATGATCAGGTTGCCATGCGCCAAAGGCGCCGCACCCTTGCCCACGGCATTGCTGATCAGCGGCCGCTTGATGACGCGGAATTGGTCGGCCAGGTGCGAGCGCGGCGCGCTCGGCGTCACGATGCCCGAAGCGGCTATCGACTGGAGATTGAGGATGACCTGGCGCGAGGTCGGCGCCGGCACCTCGGGCACAGGCGCCACCGCGGCGGCGGGCTGCGCACGCGCCACTGGCGCCGGCGCGACTTCGATCTCCGGGATCTCGACCCCGGCCTGGCGCAACTGCTCCAGCCGCTGCGCCGCCTGTTCGATCAAGCTGCTCATCGCCTTCAACCTACCTGTCTGGCCAGCATGGCCATGGCAATCAGACCGAGCACGAAGACGCCGACCAGCCCCCCGGATGCCCCCACGAAGCGGATCAGGCTCACACGTTCACGGCGGCGGTCGATGTCGCTCATCACCAGCGACACCACACCCAGCAAAGGCAGGCCCGTCTTGGTCCGCAACTCATTGGCGTCGCCATAGACCGGCCGCAACTGACTGGCAGCGAATGCCACGAACAGCCCTGCGCCGACACCGGCGATCAGCGCCAGCGGCAACAGCGCCAGGCGATTGGGCGACACCGGCTTGGGCGACACGCGCGGCGGGTCGATGAGGCGGAAGTCGGCCACGCCTGACGCAACCTCAAGCTCGCCCGACATGATGGCCGACTGCCGTCGCGCCACCAGGTCTTCGTAGTTCTTCTTGTTGATCGCGTAGTCGCGATTCAGCTGCGCCGCCTCGGCCTCGATCTGCGGCGAGGTCTTCAACGCCGCCCTGGCCTGCACCATCCGCGAGCCGTACTCAGCCACGCGAGCCTTCAATGCCGCAACCTGAACCTCGGACGATGCCACCATGCGGCCGAGCTCCTGGACCGCGAGGCTGGCGGTCGCGCCCTTGGTGGCCGTGGGCGCAGCCATGGCGATGCGGCGCAACTCGGCCACTTCCTTGCTGCGCTGCGCCTCGAGGTCCTTGACCATGCGCCGCGCCGAGACAACGTCCGGGTGCTGCTCGGTGTAGCGCTGAAGCATGGCGTCGAGGTTGCGCTTCTGGGCATCGATGCGGCCGTCGATCTCGGGTGTCGTGACCTGAATGGCCGACTCCTGCAGCAAGCTCTGGGTCGTCAGGTTGGCGCCCTGCCCCTTCTCGGCATTCAGGTACTGCTTGGCGGCATCGCGCGATTGCTCAGCCTCGCGCAACTGAAGTTTGGCCTCTTCCAGCTGAGCACCGATCGCAACCAAGCGGGAGGCCGCATCGCCACCGCCATCTGCCGCGCGGAGGTCGAGATTGCGCAGGCGGAACTCCTTCAAGCGGCTCTCGGCCTCCTCGAGCTTGGTCTCGTATTGCTTGATCTGCTCGTTGAGGAAGGTCTTGGCCGAGTCGGTGTCTTTGCGGCTGGCGCCCAGGCTGGACTCGACGAAGATTGAGACCAGCGACTGGATGACCCGCTTGGCCTTGTCCTGATCGTTGTCCCGAAAGGCCAGCGAATACAGGTTGTCGCGACCGGTGTTGCGAATCTGGATGTCCTTGGTCAAACGGTCAATCAGTGCTTCCTGTTCGAACTTGGACTGGCTCTGCAAGTCCATGTCGGCCATGCGGATCAGCTTCTCGACATTGGGCCGGCTGATCAGCGTGCGGCTGAGCATCGCCACTTGTTGCTCGACATTGGGCTGGATCGTCAGGCCGGACATCAGCGGCTTGAGGATGGACTGGGTGTCGACGAAGATGCGCGCCGAGGCCTCGAACTGGTCGGGGATGCGAAACACCGCAGCCACCCCCAGCGCAGCCACCACCCAGGCCACGATCAGCCCCTGCCAGCGGAACTTCCACATGCCGCGGGCGATCGACAGGGCTTGGCGGATCAGCTCTTCCATGCTTGTACCGTCTGGTTGTTGCGCGCCGGCCGTCAGAAGAAGCTCTGCGGAATGATCAGGATGTCACCTGGGCGCATCTCGACGTTGGCCGACACGTCACCGCGCTTGATCAGGTCGCGCAAGCGCACCGCATACTGCTTGTTGCCTTCGGCACCGCGCAGGATCGTTGCCTGGTTGCCAGCCGCGAAGTCGGTCAGCCCACCGACGGCGATCATCACGTCGAGCAAGGTCATCTTGTTCTTGTACGGCAGGAACTGCGGCCGCGCCGCTTCACCGACGACCCGAATCTGTTCGCTGTAAGGGCCGACGAATCCCGACACCAGCACCGTCACGATCGGATCGCGCACGTACTTGGCGAGCACCTTCTCGATGTCGCGGGCCAGTTCGATCGATGTCTTGCCCTGGGCGACGATCTCGTCGACCAGTGGCGCCGCGACCTTGCCGTCGGGCCGCACCGGCACCGCCATCGACAACTCCGGGTTGCGCCAGACGATGATGTTCAGGCTGTCGCCCGGGCCGATGATGTAGGTGTAGTCCTGGGCCGAGACCGTGGCAGGCGCGGGCGGATGGGTGACCGCGGTCGATGCGCATCCAACCAGCGCCACCAGAACCGTGGCCAGGCAAGCGGCGGCGAAACGGCGACCGGCAAAGGCAAAGTTGAGCTTCAAGGCATGTCCTCACCAAGGGTTACGAAGTGCGTTGAGGCGGCAGCATCGTGGCCCAGCTGCCAACATCCGCACGACGCCGCCGCACAAGGGCCACCGGCGACAACGAGCGTTGAATCATGTCACAGCTGGTTGCCACTTCAATCCCCTGCGCCAGCGCGCGCAGGCCTGACTCTTCGGCATACTTCACGGTTTTCCGCTCCCTGTTTCGATGGTGACTTCCGGCCAGCCGCTGTCGCCAGCGCCAGCGCCCATCGGCTCAGGGGTTCGCCCAAGCCCTGGAGCAGCCCGAGAGGACGTCATGACTGAACGCGCTGACAAAGGCGAAACCATCCGTAACACCGCTGCTGATGTCGTCGACTTCGCACCATACTTTGTTGCCCATTCGGGTCACAACGACGAGGACGGCACCATGATGCAGAGCGCGCAAGAGCTGCGGTACCAGGTGTACTGCGAAGAGTGTCACTTCCTGGAAGCAGAGGAGTACCCGGAACGCCGCGAGTCCGACGACTACGACGACGATTCGGCTCACTTCTACGCCTACAACCTGCAGAAGGAACTGGTCGGCTATGTGCGACTGGTGCCGGCCGACGAAGACGGCGAGTTCCCTTGGCAGCGCTTCTGCACCAACCTGCTCCCGGGTATCGAACTGCCGCCGGCCGGCCAGGCCGGCGAGATCAGCCGGCTGATGGTGCGCCGCGACTACCGGCGCCGGCGCGGCGACGTGTTGTCTGGCGTCAACACCGCCGACGGCAACGGACCCGTCGCCGGCGAGCGGCGCATGGAGTCGCCGCAGATCCTGCTCAGCATGTACCGGCAGATGTACCAGAACAGCCTCAAGGCTGGCGTGCGCTACTGGTATGCAGCGATGGAGCGGCCGCTGGCGCGCTCGCTCCAGCGCATGGACTTCAAGTTCCGCCAGCTCGGTCCGGAGACCGACTACTTCGGCCCGGTCGCGCCTTATCTGATGGACTTGCGGCAGATGGAAACCGACGTCGGTCGCAGCAACCCGGCCCTGCTGGCCTGGCTGCAGCGACCGGATGGCAACAACAGCTGATCGGCGCCGCGCAGGCGAATGACACTGGCCTTCGGCCGTCGGCTGGTCCGGCGAGTGCTGCTGCACCTGGCCAGAGGCATGCCGATCGAACGCATGCTGGCGCGCAGCCGCGCTGGCGCTGCGCGCATGGCCGAATGCGCGGCACGCAGCAGTCGCGCCTACCAACAGCTCTTGCTTGAGGCGGGCGTCGACGCCGCGCGGGCCGAGTTCGACGCCCTGCCGGTGCTGGACAAAGACAACACCTTCGGCCGCTTCACGGTCGACGAGTTGTCGCGCGAGTTGCCGGCCACCAACCTCGCCGACGTGCTGACCAGTTCGGGCCGCGGCGGCCGCACCTTCGGCTTCCGCCTGAGCGCGCGCAAGTCGCACGAACGGGCCTGGTTCAACATCGACCTCGGTTTGCAGGACGCGTTCGGTGTCGATGACCGCTCGACGCTGCTCGTCAATTGCCTGCCGATGGGCGTGGTGTTCTCCTCCCGCGCCGTCACCGTGGCCAACGTCAGCGTGCGCGAGGACATGGCTTGCGCCATCTTGCGCGACGTCGGTCCACGCTTCGAGCAGACCCTGATCTGCAGCGACCCCTTGTTCATCCGCCGCCTGCTGGCGCAGGGAGAAGCGAATCAGATCGACTGGCGGGCGCTCAACACCAGCGTGATCATCGGCGAGGAAGTGCTGGTCGAGTCGCAGCGCGAATACATCGCGGCCAAGATGGGCATCGACTTGAACGGCGGCGGGTCGCGCGCCGTGCTGAGCTCCTTCGGCGTCGGCGAACTCGGCCTCAACCTGCTCTTCGAAACCCGCGAGACGATCCAGCTCCGACGCGCCATGCGCAACCAGGCCGGCGTCGAACAGCTGCTCGCCGGCCGGGCCGCAGGGCCGTCGATGCCCTCGGTGTTCTGCTACAACCCGCTGCGCTGCCATGTCGAGGTGCTGAACCCAGACGCCAACGGCTTCGGCGAGCTCTGCTTCACCATCATCGACGCCGATGCGGTGATCCCGCTGCCGCGCTACGCCACCGGCGACGTCGGCCGCCTGGTCGAGCGCACCGCCGTCTGCACGGCCGCCGCCATTGCAGGCTGCGAACCGCCGTGGCTTCCCGTGGCAATTGTCTGCGGCCGCAGCAGCGACCGCGCCACAGGTCTGCCGTCGGCCGAAGAGCTGAAGGAACTACTGTATACCGAACACGAGGTCGCCGACCAACTCAGCGGCGCCTTCCGCCTCGCCCACGACACCCGCGGCGCGGCGACGCTGACCTTGCAGGCCACCAACGCTGCCGCGGCGGCCGACCCGGCATTGATCGACCGAATCGAGGCGCTCATCAACGCAGGGCGTCAACTGCCGCTGCACATCACTGTGGCGGCACCATCTGCCTTCCCCTGGCGACCGATGCTCGACTTCGAGCGCAAGTTTCCCTATCTGATCTCGGCCCCGCCAGGGCAATGAGCCTTGAGCGTCGTCGCAGCAGCACCTGGGCGACTTTGACAGGGCCCACCGCCTGACCCGGAAGGCTTACCGTGCATGATCGACGCGCCGGGCGGTGCTTGGTGGCGGCCAAGGTACGCTGCAGGCGCACGAGGATGGTGGCGAGATCGAACGAATGGCAGGTCTCGTTCTGCGACATAGAGCAGACTGTCGTTGACAGCAAGTCCGAAGGCGCGCACGGAAAAAGCTGGAGGCAGAGAAGAGCCGCGATACTTTGCAGCATCGCGGCTTGGCGTTAATCGCCTCGAAAGGGGACTACCCCCTCCACGGGCTCACAGACTCAAGCTTGCTTGCGGCGCGCCAGTCCGCCGGCCGCCAACAGGCCGAAAGCCACCAGCGCCAACGAGCCAGGCTCGGGAATCACATTGCCGCGGATGTCACCGGTCGCAACGACGGTCCAACCGCTCGCCGCCCCGATGGGACTGAAGGTGAACTGCGCAAGTGCATCACGGGTGACGCCAGGCGCCACGACGTGGGAATCTGTGTTGAAATTCGCGAGCGCGCTGCCGCCGGTGAAGTCGAGGTATCCAGCGCCCCCACCTACCAAACTCGTGGAATTGAAGTTCGTTGCCCACGTGGTCACCGCATCGGCGGGCCCACCAATCCCGGAGGCAAAGTTACCTTCAAGATACAGCGCGCCGCCGCTGATGCCCGGGTACAGGTGCGCATTCAGATCTTTTCCCACCGCAACGGTCGGACCGAGCAACGGATTGAAATCGGCCGCGTTGAGCCACATCTTGAACGTTCCACCGGAGGCGTTGGTGTTTGTGGTCGCCCCGCCGAGCCCTGTGTTCTCGACATAGAAGTCCGTCAAGTTACTGAAGATGCCAGTCAGAAAGCCGTCCACACCGCGTGTGAAGAAGTTCGCGGACGTGACGATGTTCGTAATCGATGCCACTGAAAAGATGCCCAAGGTGTCGGCGCCCGGGTTCACTGAACCAATGCTACCCAGGGCAGGCGGAATACCGGCCGCGTTGCAAGTGGCAATATCCACGCACTTCACACCAGGCCCAGCTGGCGCATAAGTCGTCGTCGCGGAATCGTGCGCGTCGATGGTGATCTTGTAATTGCCAGCGACGATGGCAAACGCCTGCGCCGAACTGGCGGCGCCCAAGGACATCAGCACGCCGGCAAGGACTGAGCCTACTTTTAGATTTGACATGTAACTCTCCAGATGTTGAACGGGTTAGGCCCGTGTCCTCAATCAAGCAGATTCCATGCCAGACTTTTGGAGTTGACCTAAGTCGTTGAAAACAAAGAAAAAATAGTCCGACCTCAGGAGCGCCGCTCCTGGCACTGTAAGGTAGACCGACACTTGTTGGCGGTTATGAGACCACGCATCACGCGCTCGCCGAGATGCCGCCGCCCGAGGTCGCGCACATTGTGGCGCTGATGGGCGGGCCGAACGCTGGCAAGACACACCCGGTAACAGCCGTCGGGATGGCCGGCATCACCCACCTCGGACGCCGGGTGAGGACTTGCTCGACGGTGGAGTGGTCAGTCATAGAGCAAGCCGGGCGCATTGCGCTGAGCCTGCCACGGATGGACTTGGTCATCCTCGATAAGCTGGGCTGCCTGCGCTTCAGCCAGGCCTGCGGGGCGCTGTTGCTCTACCTGCTGTCAAAGCTGTGCGAGCGCACCCGCGAGATGATCACGACCAACCTGGGCCTCGCGGAATGATCCAGCGTGTTCGGCGCCGCGAAGATGACCACGACGCCGCTGGACCAGCGTACGCACCACGGTCACATCGTGGCGAAAGGCAACGAGAGTCCTTGCTTCCCGCGCCGCAGTGCGTTGGCCAAAGGGCGCGAACAGAGCCGCACCCCGGAGACCAACAAACCGAGCATAGACCTACACGCCGCCCACAACTGGCGGTCACCGGGGCAGCGCCCACCCCTGGGCAATATTGGTTCGGCAGGGTGGGCCAGACTTGTATCGGCGCTGGTAACTATCAGGCGTCGACACCTCGATAAACGGGAACCCCAAGGGCGATGCCGGGCACTACTGACAGCAGTGCAACGCGATTGAGACGCTGGTTTCGTGGACGAATGCCGATTCATTTCCACCCGTTCGCCAACGCCAGCGACGATGATCCATCGATGAATTTGGCCCCACCAACACCACGAACGGCACCGATGCAGAGCGCTCCCAAAGTTCGCGAATTGGGTCGCGCACGACACCGGCAACCCCTCAAGCCGGGGGTTGCCCGGCCGTGATGCAACTGCTTACAGTGAGCCGAACAGTGTCAGGCTGCCCGACCACAACCGGGCCAAGCGCGTCTGTCACCAAGCACTCGGCGAGCCGCTCAAGCTCACATATGTAGCAAGTGTGAGCACAAGTCGACCTGCACTGACGCACCCCGGCGTGCCGCCCCTCCTGGAAACCAGATGATTCGGATCTTCAACCACTACCTCCATCGCGACACGCTCCGGCAGGCCCTGGCTGATCTGGGCTTCCTGGTCGTGGCCTTGCTGGCCGCGCTGTCAACGCAGTTCGAGTACCTGAACAACTGGCTGCCAATCGCCAGCACCCAGGTGCTGTCGCTGACGGCCGGCGTCTTCGTCATCGGCACGGCGTCGGGCGTCTACCAGAAATCAGGCAATGTCACGCTGGTTCAGACCTGCGCCAGAGCGACGCTGGCTTTGATGCTGGCCTTGCCGTTGACTTATGTCATCTTTGGGCTGCTGCCGGCCGAACCGCAAACTCGTCTGACGGTGCAGATCTCCGCCATGGTCGGGGTCGCCGCGGTGCTGATGCGGCGAATCTATGTCACCCACTCGGGCGCGGTCACTGGCGAGCGCACCCGAGTGCTGATCTTTGGCACCGGCAAGGCCGCGAAGATCGTCGGCGACACCTTGGAGGACTCGGATCCGCTGGCCCAGATCGTCGGCTATGTCCCGGGTCCGAACGAAAGCGAGCCTGCCGTTCCGCTCAAGATGATTCTCAATGGCGACCGTCCATTGACTCAAATTGCCCACGAGCACGGCGTCGACGAGATCATCGTCGCCTTGACGGAACGCCGCGCCGGCAGCATGCCGCTGCGCCAGTTGCTCGACTGCAAGCTGTTCGGCATCAAGGTCTACGACCTGGCTACCCACTTCGAGAAACGCCTCGGGCTCATCCGGGTGGAGTTCGTCAATGCCGGCTGGCTGGTTTTCGGTGACGGTTTCAATCAAGGCGCCTTGCGTTCGGCGGTCAAGCGCTTGTTCGACGTCGTCTTTGCGCTGCTGCTGATCGTGTTGTCGGCGCCGGTGATGATCATCGCTGCCTTGTTGATCAAACTGGACAGTCGCGGCCCGCTGGTCTATCGCCAGGAACGTGTCGGCATCAACGGCAGCACCTTCATGGTCGCCAAGTTCCGCAGCATGCGCACCGACGCCGAGCAAGACGGCAAGCCGCGCTGGGCCAGCTTGCAGGATGACCGCGTCACCCGTGTTGGCGCCATCATCCGCCGGCTGCGAATCGACGAACTGCCGCAACTCTTCAACGTGCTGCGCGGCGACATGAGCTTGGTGGGCCCGCGTCCCGAGCGGCCCTTCTTCGTCGATCAGCTGACCCAGCAGATTCCTTACTTCGCCGTCCGCCACAGCGTCAAGCCCGGCGTCACCGGCTGGGCCCAGGTGCGCTACCAATATGGCGCGACTGTCGAGGACGCGCAGCAAAAGCTCCAGTACGACCTTTACTACGTGAAGAACCACTCGCTGTTCCTCGACGCCATCATCTTGCTCGAGACTGTGGGCGTCGTGCTGACCGGCAAGGGGGCGCGCTGACCGCTCTGCAACGGGGGGTGCCCGCGCGCCGCCCGGGCCAGCGAGGCACAGCGTAAGCTTCGCACATGGGTGGCGCGACTGAAGAGCTGACGATCTACGGCCATGCGCTTGCAGCGCTGCTGCACCTGGCGTTTGCCATCCATCTCGTCCGTCTGGGGCGTCGCAAACCCGAGCCTGGGCCCGGCCCGCGGCTGTTCATTGCCGCCATTCTCGCCAGCGCCGCCTGGGCACTGGCTGCGCTGGCGGACCCCTTCTCGCAGACGCAGACAGCCGCCCATGTCGCCGCGCTGGCAGATCTGGCGCGCTACGCGCTGTGGTTTGCCTTTGTGCTGACGCTGCTGCGGCCGGCGCTGAGCGACGCAAGCGCCAGGGCGCCGCGCTTGTTGCTGCCGGCAGCGGTCTTGGTGCTGGCCGCAGCGGCCGCGACGATGGTGCATCGCTTCATCGCGGACTCGTCGGCAGCTGAAACCTCGCGCCTCCAGCTCGCCGTGGCCATGAGCCTGCCGCTGTTCGGCCTCGTTCTCGTGGAGCAGCTGTTCCGCAATCTGGCCGAAGATTCACGCTGGAACGCCAAACCCGTCTGTCTGGGCCTGGGTCTTGTCTTCGCCTTCGACCTCTACACGAGCTCCGAAGCCTTGCTGTTCGGCCGTTTTGATCCCGACGCCCAGGCCATTCGCGGCGGCGTGCACACGCTGGCAATTCCGCTGTTGCTGGTGGCCACGCGCCGCCACGCAGATTGGATCCGCCGGCTCGAGGTCTCGCGCTCGGCGGCATTCCACTCGGCCACCTTGCTGCTCGGCGGCGGCTACTTGCTGTTCATGTCGGCGGTCGGCTACTACGTGCGCTTCTTCGGCGGCGAATGGGGCAACGCGCTGCAACTCGGCCTGGCGGCGGCCGGACTGGCTTTTCTGATCGCCTTGGCACTGTCGGGCTCATTGCGCGCCTGGATTCGCGTCTTCGTCGGCAAGCACTTCTTCAGCTATCGATACGACTACCGCGAGGAGTGGTTGCGCTTCACGAACATGCTGTCGACCCGTGGCTCGGCGCAGGAGGTCGGTGGTCTGGTGATCCGGGGTCTGGCCGACATGGTCGAGTCGCCCGGCGGCAGCCTCTGGACCCGCGCCGGCGCCCAGGCCAGCTACCGGCAAGTGGCGAACTGGAACGCGCCCGCCATCGCCGCGCAGGAGAACCCGGGGTCGGAACTGGCGAGCTTTCTGCTCGAGACCGGCTGGGTGATCAACATCGACGAGTACCGCAATTCGCCGCGCCGCTACGAAAAACTGGCGATGCCGGCCTGGATGCTGGGCAGCGAGAACATCTGGCTCGTCATCCCGCTGCTGGCTGGCGATGACTTGCTGGGTTTCGTGACCCTGGCCAGGCCTCGCACGTCGATGGACCTCGATTGGGAAGTGCGCGACCTGCTCAAGACAGCCGGCCGCCAGGCGGCCGGTTTCCTGGCGCAGATGCAGGCCACAGAAGCCTTGCTCGAAGCGCGCAAATTCGACGCTTTCAACCGCATGTCGGCTTTTGTCGTCCACGATCTGAAGAACATCGTCACCCAGCTGGCCTTGATGTTGAAGAATGCGGAACGCCATCACGGCAACCCCGAATTCCAGCAAGACATGCTGTTGACGGTGCAGAGCTCACTGGAGAAGATGCGGCGCTTGATGCTGCAACTGCGTGAAGGCGCGACACCGCCGGGCGGTGCGCGGGGTGTTGAACTGGCGCCGATTCTTCAACGCCTGGCGGCCATGGCGAGCTCCCGAGGCCGAAACATCGAGGTCGACTGCGACAGCGGTCTGGCCACTCGGGGGCACGACGATCGTCTGGAGCGGGTACTGGGTCATCTTGTCGACAACGCACTGGACGCCACGCCCGAATCGGGCCGGGTCTGGGTTGGCGTCGCTCGGTACAGCGGCCAGGTTCGGGTCGAGGTTGGCGACAACGGCGCCGGCATGAGCGAGGATTTCGTGCGCACACAACTGTTCCGCCCCTTCAGCAGCACCAAGCACACCGGCATGGGCATCGGATCGTACGAAAGCGCGCAATACATCCAGGAGCTTGGCGGCATCATCGCGGTCGACAGCGCGCTCGGGCGCGGCACCGTGATCAGCCTGACCTTGCCACTTTTCGAAGCCTCGGCCCACTCCGACCTCCATCTGTCCACGCCTGCATGAGCGCAAACCACTCGACCCCGTTGCTGATCGTCGAAGACGATCTGGCGCTGCAAAAGCAGATCAAATGGGCGCTCGACGGTTTCGAGTCGGTGACCGCCAGCGACCGCGAAAGCGCGATCGCACAATTTCGCCGCCATCAACCCGCTGTGGTGACGATGGATCTGGGCCTGCCGCCGGACCCGGACTCGGTGACCGAGGGGTTCAAGCTGCTGGAGCAGATGCTGGATCTGGACTCCGGCGTCAAGGTCATCGTGCTGACCGGGCAGAACGACCAGGCTCACGCCTTGCGCGCGGTGGCGCTGGGCGCCTATGACTTCCTGGCCAAGCCCTTTGACCCGGACATCCTCACACTGACCATCGAGCGCGCCTACCGGATGGCCGAGCTGCAGGCCGAAAACAAGCGCCTGCAGGCCTTGCACCAGCCCGACGCACTCGAAGACCTGATGACGCGCGACCCCGAGATGATGCGCATTGCGCGCATGATCGAACGCGTCGCCAGCAGCGACGCCACCGTGCTGCTGCTGGGTGAAAGCGGTACCGGCAAGGAAGTGCTGGCGCAGGGACTGCACCAGGCGTCCAAGCGCAGTGGTCGCTTCGTCGCCATCAACTGCGCTGCGATTCCCGAAAATCTGCTCGAGAGCGAGCTCTTCGGCTACGAGAAGGGCGCTTTCACCGGCGCCAGCAAGACCACGGTCGGCAAGATCGAAACGGCCAACGGCGGCACCTTGATGCTCGACGAGATCGGCGACCTGCCTCACTCGCTGCAAGCCAAGCTGCTGCGTTTCTTGCAGGAGCGAAAAATCGAGCGCCTGGGCGGCAGGCAGGAAATTGCAGTCGACGTGCGCGTCGTCTGCGCCACCCATCAGGACTTGATGGCGCTGATCAAGGAGACCCGGTTTCGCGAGGATCTCTACTATCGGCTGGCCGAAATCGTCGTCGACATCCCGCCGCTGCGTGCCCGCCAAGGTGACGCCGTGCTGCTGGCCCATGCCTTCCTGCGCCGCTTCGCCAACGATCAAAAGCGCGTGGGCATGAACTTCAGCGACGATGCGCTCAAAGCCATCGAGGCTCACGCATGGCCGGGCAATGTGCGCGAGTTGCTCAACGCGACCAAGCGCGCCACGATCATGGCCGAAGGCCAACGCATCAGCGCCGCCGACATCGGCTTGACGGCACCATCCACCGACGCAGACGGCGACGCTCCGCGCGACCTCGATCTGCGCATGGTTCGCGAAAATGCCGAACGCCAGGCCATCTTGGCGGCGCTGGCGCGCGCCAATGGCAACATCGCCAAAGCATCGGAGATGCTCGGCGTCAGCCGGCCCACGCTTTACGACTTGATGCATCGGCTGGCGATCAAATAGCCGCGGCCAGGAGATCCCACATGAATTCCACAGGCACCGCACGCATCGCCCTCGCCCTCAGCATGGCCTTCGTCGTGACGGCAATGGGCGGCTGCGCCGGCGAGTCCGATCGCAGCCTCATCGCCTCGGCCAAGTCCTATCTGGAGCAGAAGGACACCAAGGCCGGCATCATCCAGCTCAAGGCGGCGCTGCAACGCAACCCGCAATCGGGCGAAGCACGTTTCCTGTTGGGCAAGACCTTGCTGGAATCCGGCGACGCCGCAGCGGCGGCGCTGGAACTTCAGAAAGCCCTGGACCTGAAGCACGACGACAACGATGTGCTGCCAGCGCTGGCGCGCGCGCTGCTGCTTCAGCGCGACGCCAAGCAAGTGGTGGCGCAATTTTCGCGCACACGCCTTCAGGATCCGGTCTCGATCGCCGACCTGAAGACCAGCGTCGCCGCCGCTCACCTGCAACTCGGCGCCAACGATCGTGCGGAAGTTGTCGTCGAGGACGCGTTGGCGGCGTCGCCGGACTTCGCGCCAGCGCTGCTGCTCAAAGCCCGCCTGCTTGGCGCCGCGCGCAACTTCAGCGGCGCGCTGGCGCTGTGCGAGCAAGTTTTGGCCAAGGAGCCAAAGAACGCCGAAGCATGGACGATCAAAGGCAGCCTGGCACTGTTCACGGCCAGTGCCCGTGCGCCGGCACTGGCCGATTTCCGCAAAGCGCTGGACGCCGATCCGCGCTATCTGCCCGCCCACATGAACATGCTGGCGGTGCTGATGGAGCAGCGCGACAGCCAGCGCACCGAAGCGCAAATCGAAGAGCTGCGCAAGGTGTTGCCCAATCACCCGCAAACCAAGTTCTTCGAGTCACAGCTCTACTACATGCGGGGCGAGTCGGCCAAGGCGCGCGAGATCGCCCAACTGCTGTTGAAGCTCGTGCCTGACAATTTCCGCATCCTGCAACTGGCTGGGGCGATCGAGCTGCAGGACAACAAGCTGCTGCAAGCCGAGCAGCATCTGGCCAAGGCTGTGCAACTGGCGCCCGATCTGGCGCTGGCCCGGCGGTTGCTGGCCCAGACCTACCTCCATTCAGGCCAGGTCGAAAAGGCACTCGCTGCGCTGGCGCCGCTGCTGGGAGTCAGCTCGCCGACCGCGGACAGCCTGGCGCTTGCCGCCGAGGCCTACCTGCTCAAGGGCGACACCCGGCAGGCCGAGCAACTGTTCGCCCGCGCCGCCAAGATCAACCCGAACGACCCGCAAATCCGCACCGCGGTGGCGCTTCGGCGGCTGGCCGGTGGCGACGCCAGTGCCGCCTTCGCTGAACTCGAGGCCGTCGCCGCCAGCGACCCTGGCACTTACGCCGACATGGCCTTGATCAGCGCCCGCATGCGGAGCAATAGTCTTGACAAGGCGCTCCAGGCCATCGAACTGCTCGAGTCCAAGCAGCCCAATCGACCGTTTGCAAGCTATCTGCGGGGCCGCATCTACACCCGGCAGCAGAACACGAGCGCCGCCGCAAAGAGCTACGAGCGCGCTCTGGCGATCGAGTCGACTTACTTTCCCGCTGCCACGGCGCTGGCAGAGCAGGACCTGATCGACGCCAAGCCCAATCAAGCCAAACAGCGCTTCGAGGCCATTCTCAAGGTCGACCCCAAGCACACGATAGCGATGCTCGCCTTAGGCGAACTGCGCGAACGCACCGGCGGCACGCCCGAGGATGTGCGCAAGATCATCGCTGAAGCCGCCCGGCTGAGTCCGACGGAGCCCGCGCCGCGAATTCTCTTGATCCGGGGGCTTCTTGATCGCAACGATGCCAAGACCGCCCTCAGCGCCGCTCAGGACGCCGTCGCGACCATCCCGAACAATCCGCAACTTCTGGCCTTGCTAGGGCGAGCGCAATTCAAGTCCGGCGACAGCGAGCAGGCTCTGATCAGCTTTCGCAAGTTGGTTGCTCTTGAGCCGCGATCACCCAACGCCTACCTGCGGCTGGCCGACGTACAACTTGCGATGAAGAACCATCGCGAGGCCGAACAGACCTTGAATCGACTGCTTGAGCTCGAGCCGACTCATTTGGACGGACAGCGTGCACTGATTGCAGTTCAGTTGGACAGTGGTCGCCATGACGCAGCGCTACGGGTCACACGTGAGATCCAGAAACAGCGTCCCAAACAAGCGGTCGGCTGGCTTTACGAAGGCGATGTACACGCTCGCAAGGAGCAGTGGACCTCGGCCTTGGCAGCCTATCGCACCGGCCTGCAGCGTGAACGCGTCGCCCAACTGGCGGCCAAAGTGCATGGGACGCTGGTGGCCAGCGCACAACATGCCGCCGCCGAACAGATGGCTCAGCAATGGGTCAAGGAGTTTCCCAAGGATGTTGTGTTTCTCATCCATCTGGGCGATGTCGCGTTGCTGCGAGAAGAACATGCGGCAGCCGAGCGCAGCTTCCGCGCTGTGGTCGACCTGCAGCCCGACAACTCGCTGGCGCTCAATAACCTTGCCTACATGCTGCTGAAGCAGAACAAGTCAGGTGCGCTGCCGTTTGCAGAAAAGGCCAACCAGATTGCCCCGGAACGGCCGGCACTGATGGACACCTTGGCGCTCGCTCTGGCCGCCGAAGGCCAGTTCGTCCGCGCGATCGAGATTCAGCGTCGAGCGCTGGCCGGCCAACCCGATCAACACATCCTGCGTCTGTCGCTGGCCAAGATCTACCTGCAGTCAGGCGACAAGGCCCAGGCCCGCAAGGAACTGCAGGCCTTGGCCGATCTCGGCACGCAGTACGGCGGGCAAGCCGAAGTTGCGCGCCTGCTGGCGACACTGTGAGCCGACACTGCTGTTCGATGACCCCTCAATCCAAACGAAACTCCGGGCACTCCATGCACACACTTCGCCTCACTGCGCTGGTCATCGCGCTGGCGTTCAGCCTCCAGGCCTGCAGCGGCCCGTCCGAAGGTGACCTCATCGCCTCGGCCAAGACTTATCTGGAGAAGAAGGACCCTGCGGCGGCCATCATCCAGCTGAAGACGGCGCTGCAAGGCAACTCGCAGTCCGCCGAGGCCCGCTACCTGCTGGGAAAGGCCTTGCTCGACAGCGGCGACGCCGTCGCCGCGGCCGTGGAGCTTCGCAAGGCCGCCGAGCTGAAGTACCAGGACACCCTGGTCACGCCAGCGCTGGCCAAGGCCATGCTGCTGGCCGGTGAAGACCGCAAGGTCGCCGAGAACTACGCCCAGGTCACCTTGAGCGACGCGGCGGCGCAAGCCGACCTGAAGACGACCCTGGCCGCGGCCTACGCGCGCCAGGACAAGCGCGAGCTGACGGCCCAGGCGATCGCCGACGCGCTGGCGGCAGCGCCCGACCATGCGCCGGCGAAGATCATGAAGGCGCGCATGAGCGCCGGCACCGGCGACTTCCCCGCCGCATTGGCCTTGCTCGACGACATCATCACTCGCGAGCCCGGCAACACCGACGCCTGGTTGCTCAAGGGCGAGATCCTGCACTTCGGCACCCGCGACCAGGCCGCGGCTCTGGCCGCCTATCGCAAAGCCGTCGAAGGCCGAGGCGACGCCATGGCGGCGCATCAAGGCATCGTCACCTTGCTGATCGCCGCGCGCGAACTCGATGCGGCCCAAGCCCATGTGGCGCAGCTGAAGAAGACCCATCCCAACCACCCCCAGGCGCGCATGCTGGACGCCCAGATGGCCTTTCTGCGCAAGGACTACCAGGCCACCCGTGAACTGACGGCGCCCTTGCTGCAACTGGCCCCCAACAACCCCTTGCTGCTGCAACTGGCGGGCGCCGCCGAGTTCAACCTGCGTTCGCTACCCCAGGCCGAGACCTTGCTCGCCCAGGCCGTCAAGCTGGCCCCCGGCCTGCCGATGGCGCGCCAGTTGCTGGCCCGCACCTACCTGCGCACCGGTCAGGCCGACAAGGCGCTGGAAACGCTGCGGCCAGTGATCGAGGGCGACAGCGCCAGCGCCGAAATGGTCACGCTGGCCGCTGAAGCCTACCTGCACACCGGCGACGTCAAGCGCGCCGAAGCCTTGTTCACGCGGGCTTCGAAAGCCAAGCCCGACGATCCGCGCATCCGCACCGCGCTGGCCTTGAGCCAGATCGGCAAGGGCAACTCGGCTGCTGGCTTGGCCGAGCTCGAGGCGGTGTCTGCGGCCGACGATGGCGTCACTGCCAACCTGGCCCTGGTGACCACCTATCTGCGTCGCAACGAGCTCGACAAGGCTTTGAAGGCCATCGACACCCTCGAGCGCAAACAGGCCGACAAGCCTTTGGCGGCGAACCTGCGCGGCCGCGTGCTGATGATGCGCCAGGATGCCGCCGGCGCCCGCCGCAGCTTCGAGCAGGCGTTGCAGCTCGACCCGGTCTATTTCCCCGCCGTCGCCAGCCTGGCTGCGCTCGACCTGACCGAGAAGAAGCCCGACGCCGCGCGCAAGCGCTTCGACGACTTGCTCAAGGCAGAGCCGAAAAACCACCGTGCCATGCAGGCACTGGCCAGCTTGCTGACGCGCACGGGCGGCAGCCCGCAGGAGATCACCTCGCTGATCACCCAGGCGGTAAAGACCGCTCCCACCGAGGCCGGGCCGCGGCTGCAGCTGATCGAACACCATCTGGCCACGCGCGACACCAAGTCCGCTCTGGCGGCAGCACAAGCCGCGACGACGGCCATTCCCAGCAGCCGCGAGCTGGTGCATGCGCTGGGGCGCAGCCAGCTGGCCGCGAGCGACTTCCAGCAAGCGCTGTCGACCTTCAACAAGCTGTCGACGATGCAACCGAACTCGCCGGCCGCGCAGCTTGGCCAGGCTGACGCCCATGTCGGGCTGAAGGACTTCGCCGCCGCCGAACGCAGCCTCAAGCGTGCGCTGGAGATCTCGCCCAAGCTGCTGGTCGCGCAGCGCGGCCTGGTCGGCCTGATGAACAGCGATCGCCGCTTTCCGGAAGCGCTGGCGGTCGCGCGCGCGGTGCAGAAGGAGCGTCCGGCCGAAGACATCGGCTTCCACCTCGAAGGCGAGGTCGAGCTGCAGCGCAGGAACTGGGACGCAGCGCTGGCGGCCTTCCGCACCGGCTTGCAGAAGTCCAAGTCGACCGAGGCCGCGATCAAGCTCCACCATGCGATGAACACCGCCGGCAAGGCCGACGAAGCCGACCGGTTCGCCACCAGCTGGGAAAAGGAGCACGCCAATGACATCGCGTTCCGCTTCTACCTCGGCGACGCCGCGCTCGGCCGCAAGGACTGGGCAGGGGCGGAACTGCGCTACCGCGAAGTGGCCCGCCTGCAACCCAACAACGCATTGGCGCTGAACAACATTGCCTGGCTGCTGGTGAAACAGTCCAAGCCGGGTTCGCTGGCCCTTGCGGAAAAGGCCAATCAGCTGCTGCCCGATCAGCCGGCCTTGCTGGACACGCTGGCGATGTCGCTGGCGGCCGACAAGCAGGTTGCCAAGGCGCTGGAGCTGCAGAAGAAAACCGTCGAGCGCATGCCTGACGACGCTGGCATGCGGCTGAACCTGGCGCGGCTGTACCTGCAGGCCGGCGACAAGCTGCAAGCGCGCTCCGAGCTTGAGAAGCTGTCCAAGCTGGGCAAGCGCTTCACCGACCACGCCGAAGTCAGCGAATTGCTCAAGGGCGTATGAGGCGTTTGCTGAGCCGGGCGGCGCGGTGGCTGGCATTCGCCGCCGTCGCGCTCGCCGGCAGCGCCGCGCAGGCGTCGCTGCCCGATCTCATCGCCAGCACCAAGCCGTCGGTGGTCGCCGTCGGCACCTACAACCCCACCGACAATCCGCGCTTCGGCTTTCGCGGTACGGGTTTTGTCGTCGGCGACGGCACCCAGGTGATCACCAACTTCCACGTCCTGCCCGGGGCGGTGGAAAGCGCCTCGGGCCCGACCTTGATGATCCAGATTCCCAAGGGCGGGCGTGAACTCGAAGGGCGCGTGGCCAGGCTGATCAGCAGCGACCGCACCCACGACCTGGCCTTGCTGCAGATCGAAGGTCCACCGCTGCCGGCGCTGCCGCTCGAAGGCTCAGGGGTGGCGCGCGAAGGCACGTCGATTGCCTTGATCGGCTTCCCGATCGGCGGCGTGCTCGGCTTTGCGCCGGTCACGCACCGCGGCATCATCGCGTCGATCAGCGCCATCGCGCTGCCGGCGCCAACCTCCGAGCGCCTGAGCGCACGCGCCATCGCCACTTTGCGCGACGGCGCGTTCGACATCCTTCAGCTCGACGCCACCGCCTACCCCGGCAACAGCGGCGGACCGGTGCTCGACGTCCAGACCGGGCGCGTCGTCGGCGTCGTCAACATGGTGCTGATCCGCGGCACCCGGGAGTCGGCCTTGAGCCACCCCACGGGCATCACCTATGCGATCCCGGTGCGATTTGTGACCGAGCTGCTCAAGGGGGGGCGTTAAGCTCGGGCGGCGTCGCGCCAGGCGCTGCCCTGGCCCCCTTCCACGCCTTGACCGCAAGGTGCCGCAGAAGCTGCGGCAGCGGCATGCGCAGCCAGTGCCCCCGCAAGTAGATCGCCAACCGGGCCAGCCGCACCGGCAGGCGCGGCCTGGTGGTCTGTGGTGACTGCAGCGCGAGCATGTACAAGGGTTCTAGCAGCCGGTAGGTGCGGCGATGCGAGCCATCGTCGAGCCGGGCCAGCACCTGTGCCGGCACCGGCGAGTCGAACACCCGCGCAGCGAGACGCAGGCCATTGGCGACCGGCGCGGCCAGATCGTTGTCCGCCGCGGTCGCCGCCAGCCGCGACCAGAAGTCAGGGCGGACCGAGAACGATCTGAGCATGGCGTCGATGTCGTGCAGATCGCGCAAGCCGTTGTGCAGCTCGCCCTCGTACATCAGGTGCGTGATGCTGTGCACGACGAGATCTTCGGGGCAGGGTACGCGCAGGCCGGCAAGCCCTTCGACGGGCAGCGAACGGCCGATGATCGCCGCCGGATCGGGGGTGTTGCGCGCCGTCAGCGGCAGGATCGTGTGGTGCACGTCGAGCACGGTCCCGCGGCGGACGTTCACCATTGGCGGCAGTTCGTGCATCCACTCGCGGTAGTAGCGCTGGTCGTAGGCATCGGGCTTGGCGCTGGCCCAGCCGTTCAACATCAGCTGGCTCTCGACCTCGGCCAGAACCGATCGAGGCAGCAGGACATCGATGTCGCCGAACAAACGCCCGCGGGCGAACTCCGGATACGCCAAAACATAGGCCGCCCCCTTCAGCAGCACCACGGGAACGTCGAGGCCAGCAAGGACGGAGCGCAGGCCATGGGCCTCCCAGACCACTGAAAGCCGCTGCCGTTCGCTCAATTGCCTGGCACCGTCAAGGTGTCGCCGCGCTGCTGCTGCTGGCTGAATGCCTGCACAGTGGAGCCGCTCGGCAAGTGCGCCGAGCAAGTTGGCGCCGCGCGCTGCGCCGACGAGTCTTGACCAGTCGGTGTCACGCCAGCCGACGGTGCGCTCCGGGGCACGCAGTATCGCCACCATTTCGGCCGTGTCCGCATCAAGCTTCATGGGCTGCAGATTCGCTCAATACCCTCTAGTGCGTCCGCCGTCGAGCCGTAGCTCAGCTCAAAACACTCTGCAGTGTCGAGCACATCGCAAAGCCCCTTGAAACCGGCTTCGCCCATTCGCTCCTTGTTGAACGACTGCTCAGAAATCCAGGCAAACGCTTCAACCCGGCTGATCCGCTCGACCTGCAGCGGCCCCCCGGCGACGAAGCGCGGAAAGACGATCCAGGCCACCCGCGCGCGTTCGGCGGCACGCTCGCGTGCTTGCGGTGCGCATGCCAGATGTGCAATCGTTCCTTTGCGCGTGTCTTGGTAGACGGGCCCAACGCAGCTGCCCGGAAATGCGGCGACGAGGTCGATCGAGTCGTTCTTGACGCAGATGGGCCGCGGGTGAGGCAGCAGCAAGCCGTCCGCCGGGTCAAGGATCGCCAGTTCGTCCGAAAACAGCCGCCAGCGATCGATCAGCGTCAGCGCAGCGCACAAGGTGCTCTTGCCCGCACCTGGAAACCCCGGAAGCATCAGCGCGGCGCCGTCGCGTTCAACGACCGCTGCGTGCAGCACGAGGTAGCCCAGCGGCCGCTGGGCGACACACCAGTTCAACCCCCATTCGAACATCGGTGCGGCCTGCTCTGCGGGCAGCGGGAAGAAGGGCTCGGCGCCGTCGAGCAGGAAGCGCGCCTGCCGACGCCAAAGACGTCGGATACCGTCGCCATGTGAAATCTCGACGTCGAAGTCGACGAAGATGTCGACGGCGTCGCTGTCAGCGCCCGGATAGAAGAGATCGACATGGCGCCAGACTTCCGCCAGCGGTGAGCGCAAGCGGACACGAAACGGCGGAATGTGGAGGACGGCGTTGATCAAGTCGTCAGGTTCGGGTGGCGCTGGTCGGCAACGTCGACGGCCTGTTGCACGAGTCCCGACTGCACCACGGCGGCCAAGGTCTCAGCCCAGTCGGCGGGCCGTGAATCACCTGCAGTTCGCGAGCGCAACTCGGCCTCGCTGAGTCGATCCTGGGTAAGGAGTTGTTCGATGATCTGACGCGCCAACGGAGTCAGCACCCAGAAGTCGCCCGAGTTGACGTCAAACGCCAGCCCGGCTTCTGCACAGTTCCAGCGCGGGCCCCAGAGCAGGCGCCGCCCTGCGGCCAGGGACAGCAAGCCCGTGGTCGGGGCAGACCCACTCATTGCGAAGTTGATTGCCAGCGGACGGCGGTGGAAATGCCCCGCCAACCGCTATGTTGTCTTGCACAAGTCAGGCTCGCTGATCTGGGCGTTCACATCGTACATCCCCTCAATGTATGACTTGACCTGATCCGCACTCCAGCCCTTGGTGCCGCAGTTTGGCATGGATGGCGGGCAATACAGGCCGCCATACTTCACTGCATGCCACATCGCAACCACCTGTGCTTTGCTGATCGGATACTGCGCAGCACTGGCGTTGAAGTAACCGGCGTTCAACCAGGCGGCGCTGAGGTGCCTGAGCAACTGACCCTTGTTGCCAAAGATCGGGTCATTGGGAAAGGCAAGCACGGCCCACAAGCCATAGGTGCTGGGAGCACCGGGGAAAACCGAAGCCAACAGCGTGCCATGGCTCTTGACGTCATCAATGCTTAAATTTCCCATGCCCTTCGCACACTCGACCACTGTCTTCTTGAAGGTCGGGTACTGGCCCCCAGCCACGTTCCAGCTGCCACTGTGCTGCGGCACCTTCCAGTACCCGGGCGAGCGCCCTCCCGAACAAGTCCCGCCCGTGCCAGGTCGCGGACTCGTGTTCCCGCTCATCATGGCCGAAGGACTTTGGCAAACCGTCCCGCCCAGCGCCGTCTTCGCACTCACCGTCAACAGCACGCCAACCCCGGCGCCCGCACCCCTGAAGAGACGACGACGGCCGTCATCGACACGGACGGACTCGCGCTGCGACGCTGGCTGCACCTCATGGCCAACCCCCGCGATGCTGATCTGCTGATGCTGTTCTTGGTTCATTGCCATTTCCCTACAAGCAACTCCACCGATAGTCACTGCCCAGGGCCGAAACGACCCCATGCTTACGCACTATATCGCCCCAACCCGGGCCTATAACCCCCCGAGTCAAGGGTGACCCGCTGGAGAACATGTCAAATTGCTCGATCGCCGCCAGCCGTCGAGATGGAGTGGGTCGTGTTGCCGTCCGCGCAGGTGAGCAAATTGCGGATCAGCGAGCATAGTACCCACGGTACCACTGCACGAATCGTCCGATGCCGGTGCGGATGTTCGTGGCCGGCGTGAAACCCACCCAGGCCTGGAGCGCGCTGACGTCGGCGTAGGTGGCTGGCACGTCGCCGTCTTGCAGCGGCAGCAGGTTCTTCTGCGCCTTCATGCCCAGCGCATCCTCTATGCAACCGATGAAGTCGAGCAGCGGCACGGGGTCGTGATTGCCGATGTTGAACACACGGTAAGGCACGTTGCTGGCGCCCGGGTCGGGCTGACTGGCGTCGTAGGTGGGGTCGGGCGCGGCGACACGGTCGAGGACGCGGATCACGCCTTCGACGATGTCGTCGACATAGGTGAAGTCGCGCTGCATCTGGCCGTGATTGAAAACGTCAATCGGCCGGCCTTCAAGGATTGCCTTGGTAAAGAGGAACAGCGCCATGTCCGGCCGGCCCCAGGGGCCGTAGACGGTGAAGAAGCGCAACCCCGTGGTCGGCAAACCGTACAGATGGCTGTAGGTGTGGGCCATCAGCTCGTTGGCCTTCTTGGTCGCCGCGTACATGCTGACTGGGTGGTCAACGCTGTCGCGCTCGGAGAACGGCATCTTCGTGTTGCCGCCGTAGACGCTGGAGCTCGACGCGTAGACCAGGTGCTGGACGGCGCTGTAGCGGCAGCCTTCGAGCACGTTCATGAAGCCGACGATGTTGCTGCCGACGTAGGCGTGCGGGTTCTTCAGCGAGTAACGCACGCCGGCCTGCGCCGCCAGGTGGATCACGCGGTCGAATTTCTCCTGCGCAAACAGCGCCGCCATGCCGTCGCGGTCGGCGACATCGAGCTTGACGAAGCGAAAGCCCGCAAGCGGCTGCAAGCGCGCCAGGCGGTCGAGCTTAAGCTGGACTTCGTAGTAGTCGTTCAGGTTGTCGACGCCGACCACCTCGTCGCCGCGCGCCAGCAAGCGCAGCGCGGCGGTCATGCCGATGAAGCCGGCCGCGCCGGTGAGCAGGATTTTCATGGTGGAGCGAGGCCAGGTGATGTCGCCTTTGCGCGCTGGCCGGTCGGAGTCAAGCCAGATTTTGGCACGCAGCCCGAAACCCCGAGGGTGACGCCAGCGTGAACTATGGCGCAGCCGACACCCGGGCGGCGGCTGGCGAGCCCGCCTGGCCGCCTTCGATGCAGGCGCACGCGGCCACGATGACGGCTTGGCGCTGATCGCGGTGCGGCGAATGGCCGCAATCCGCCAGTTCCAGCAATTCTGTCCGCGGCAGCCGGCGCGCGATGCCGCGCACCTGGGCCAGCGTGCCGTACTCGTCGTCCAGGCCCTGCACCGCCAGCAGCGGACAGCGAATGGCGCCGATCTCGGTTTCGATCGACCAGTCGCGAAACGCCGGCGCCAGCCAAGCCTGGTTCCAGCCCCAGAACGCCGAGTCGGGGTCGGCATGGTGGCGCGCCAGCCGTTCGCGCAAGTCGCCGTCGAGATAGGCCCGGCGGCTGCGCTCGATGCTGGCCAGCGACACCGCCTCGACGACGATGTGCGGCGCCAGCACCACCACGCCCGCCACCAGCGCCGGGAACTGCGCCGCATACAGCAGCGCGATCGTGCCGCCGTCGCTGTGGCCGAGCAGCCAGGGTGGCTGCGCCGCGCTGTCCACGCCCAGCGCGGCCAACAGCGCCGGCAGCAGCTCATGGGCCTGCCGGTGCATGAAGTCCACGCCCCAGGTCTCGCCGTGCGCACGCGGCGTCGAGCGCCCATAGCCCGGCCGCGAGTACACCAGCCCGCGACAGCCGGCGGCGTCGCACAAGGCCTGCGGAAAGTCGCGCCACATCGACAGCGAACCCAGGCCTTCGTGGAGATAGACGATCAAAGGCGGGCCCGCCGCTGTTGATCGCGCCGGCGCCAGCCACTGGTGTTCGATGCTGACGCACCGCCCGGCCCAGTCGACATTGACGAATTCGACGTCAGCGGCAGCACCGGCAGGACGGGGATGGTGGATCAGAGTCACTCCCCACAGGCTTGCAGCCCTTGTGAATATGCACTATTGTGCACTTCATGAAGTTTCAGCTGCGGGATTTGCCGTGCCCAACCTGACTGCGGACCGCGCCCGCCCCGCGCCAGCGCCCACCGCCCCCGGCAAGCCGGAGGACAAACACCCCTTCCTGGCGGCGCTGGGCGAGCGCGCGCGGGCGCTGCGGGCGCGACGCGGCATGACGCGCAAAGCCGTCGCCACTGCCGCCGACGTCTCCGAGCGCCACCTGGCCAACCTCGAATACGGCACTGGCAACGTGTCGATCCTGGTGCTGCTGCAGTTGTCGCAAGCGCTGCACTGCAGCCTGGCCGAACTGCTGGGTGACGTCACGACGAGCTCGCCGGAATGGCTGCTGATTCGCGAGTTGCTGAGCTCGCGCGACGAAGCCACGCTGCAGCGCGCCCGCCTGGCGCTGGGCCAGTGGCTCGACGGCGCCGCGCCGAGCGCCAACCGCCAGCGCCGCATCGCCCTGGTGGGTTTGCGCGGCGCCGGCAAGTCCACGCTGGGGGCGCTGCTGGCCGAGGATCTGGGGATGCCCTTTGTCGAGCTGAGCCGCGAGGTTGAAAAACTCGCCGGCTGCAACACGGCCGAGATCCAGGCCTTGTACGGCATGAATGCGTACCGCCGCTACGAACGCCGCGCCCTCGACGAGGCGTTGCTCAAACACCCCGAGGCGGTGCTGGCCACGCCTGGCGGCCTGGTGTCCGACCCGGCCAGCTTCAACCGCCTGCTGACCCAGTGCACCAGCATCTGGCTGCAGGCCGACGCCGAAGACCACATGGCCCGCGTCACCGCCCAGGGTGACCTGCGGCCGATGGCCGCCAGCGCCGAGGCGATGCAGGACTTGCGCAGCATCCTCGCCGGCCGCGCGGCCTTTTATTCAAAGGCCGACCTGCAATTGAACACCAGCGCACAACCGCTGACGCAGACCTTTGCGGCGCTGCGCCAGCGCGTGCGTCAGGCGCTGGGGATGGCGGTCTGACCATCCAACAAGCACTATGCTGCATCAATCCACAAGCGGCTTGCCAAGGAGATAAACGTTTGGACCAGCCCCTGCCCGTCGACTACCGGACCCACCCCGGCGCCTACCGCCACTGGACGCTCAGCGTCGACGGCGTGGTCGCGACGCTGGCGCTGGGCACCGACGAAGGCGGCGGGCTGCGTCCGGGCTATGCGCTCAAGCTGAATAGCTACGACCTGGGCGTCGACATCGAACTGCACGACGCCGTCAACCGCATTCGCTTCGAACACCCCGCGGTGCGTGCCGTCGTCATCACCAGCGCCCGGCCCAGGCTGTTCTGCTCGGGCGCCAACATCTTCATGCTCGGACTCAGCAGCCACGCCTGGAAGGTGAACTTCTGCAAGTTCACCAACGAGACGCGCGGCGCCATCGAAGACGCTTCGCGCCACAGCGGGCTGAAGTTCCTGGCCGCCGTCAACGGCACCTGCGCCGGCGGCGGTTATGAACTGGCGCTGGCCTGCGACGAAATCCTGCTTGTGGACGACCGCTCCAGCCACATCAGCCTGCCCGAGGTGCCGCTGCTGGGCGTGCTGCCCGGCACCGGCGGGCTGACCCGGCTGACCGACAAGCGCCATGTGCGCCACGACCTGGCCGACCTGTTCTGCACCAGCGTCGAAGGCGTGCGCGGCCAGCGCGCGCTCGACTGGCGGCTGGTCGATCAGCTGGCCAAGCCAGACGATTTCGCCGCCGCGGTGCAGGACCGCACCCTTGCACTGGCGGCCGGCAGCGACCGGCCCGCAGCGGACCGCGGGGTGGCGCTGACGCCGCTGCGGCGCCGGCTCGAGGCCGATGCACTTCACCATGCACATGTCAGCGTGGCGATGGACCGCGGCGGTCGCTGCGCCACCTTCACCGTTCGCGGCCCGGCCGCCGGGCAGCCGACCGACATCGCAGGCATAACAGGCGCCGGCGCCGCCTGGTATCCGCTGCAGATGGCGCGCGAGCTCGACGACGCCATCCTGTGGATGCGCACCAACGAGACCGAGATCGGCACCTGGCTCATCAAGACCGAAGGCGACATCGGCGCCGCGCTGGCACTGGACGCGACGCTGCAAGCCCACCAGGCCGACTGGCGGGTGCGCGAGACCATCGGCTTGCTGCGCCGCACGCTGAGCCGGCTGGACCTGTCGTCGCGCAGCCTGTTTGCGCTGATCGAGCCCGGCTCGTGTTTTGCCGGCCCGCTGCTGGAGCTGGCGCTGGCCTGCGACCGCAGCTACCAGCTGGCGCTGCCGGGCGATGCCGCCAACGCGCCCACCATCGTCGTCACCGAAGCCAACTTCGGCCGCTATCCGATGGTCGGCGGCCAAAGCCGGCTCGGCCGGCGCTTCCACGACGAAGCCGCGGCGCTGGCCGCGGTGCGCCAGCACTGCGGCCAGGCACTGAACGCCGACGCCGCCGTCGCCCTCGGGCTGGTGACGCGCAATCCCGACGACATCGACTGGGCCGACGAGTTGCGCATCGCCGTCGAGCAGCGGGTGGCGATGTCGCCCGACGCCTTGACCGGCCTGGAAGCCAATCTGCGCTTCAACGGCCCGGAGAACCTGGCCACGCGCGTCTTCGGCCGCCTCAGCGCCTGGCAGAACTGGATCTTCCAGCGCCCCAACGCCGTCGGCGCCCAAGGCGCGCTCACCGCCTATGGCAGCGGGCACAAAGCCGGCTTCGACTGGCGCCGAACCTGAGACACACCGATGAGCAGCATCAACTACAGCGAGAAGATCCCCAACAACGTCAACCACGGTGACGACCGCAGCTTGCAGCGCGCGCTCGAACAGTGGCAACCCAACTTCATCCACTGGTGGGACGACATGGGCCCGCAGGGCTCGGCGGCGACCGAGGTCTACCTGCGCACCGCCACCAGCGTCGACCCGCAAGGCTGGGCCCAGTTCGGTCACGTCAAGATGCGCGACTACCGCTGGGGCATCTTCCTCAACCCCGGCCAGACCGAGCGCCGCATCGGCTTCGGTGACCACAAAGGCGAGAAGGCCTGGCAAGAGGTTCCCGGCGAGCACCGCGCCAACCTGCGCCGCATCATCGTCACCCAGGGCGACACCGAGCCGGCCTCGGTCGAGCAGCAGCGCCACCTCGGGCTCACCGCGCCCAGCCTTTACGACTTGCGCAACCTGTACCAGGTCAACGTCGAGGAAGGCCGGCACCAGTGGGCCATGGTGTACCTGCTGCACAAGCACTTCGGCCGCGACGGCCGCGAGGAGGCCGAGGCGCTGCTGCAACGCACCTCGGGCGACGTGGACAACCCGCGCATCCTGGGCGCCTTCAACGAGAAAACGCCTGA
>JAUYAJ010000697.1 GCA_030693565.1 Rubrivivax sp. | reverse complement strand
TCATCCGTCAACTCAATCGCCGGGGCTACTCTCAATTGACCGCTCCAATCCAAACCGAAGTAGAGCATTGGAGTGGGGGTGTTCATTTAGGTTCCGTCAAGAACAGAACACTACACTAGGCGCCAGGCGGGGCTCCCTCGGCGCAAGGCACCTGGACGACTTCACGCCGTCCGCCATCAACCCGCACGGCGGTCAACGGGCCGCCCCAGACACAGCCCGTGTCCAGCGCCAGCAAGTCGGCGCGGTTGATCAGCCCCAGCGTGCTCCAGTGGCCGAAGGCGATCGGCTGCCCGGCGCTGCGCCGGCCCGGCACGGCAAACCAGGGAAAGTGATCGGGCGGCGCTGCGGCAGAGCCATCCTTGGTCTTGAAGTCCATCGTGCCGTCGGCGCTGCAAAAGCGCATGCGCGTCAAGCTGTTGATGACAAACCGCCAGCGCGCCGCGCCAGCCAGATCGGCATGCCAGCGCGCCGGCTCGTTGCCGTACATCACCTGCAAGAAGGCGGGCAGGTCGGGGCCGGCCAACAGCGCCTGAGCTTCGCCGGCCAGTGCCAGTGCCTCGGCGCTGCTCCACTGCGGCGCCAGGCCGGCGTGCACACACAGCCAGCTGCTTTCCAGGCAGGCCAGTGGCCGCTGGCGCAGCCAGTCCAGCCACGCCTGGCGCTCTGGCGACGCCAGGATCTCACCGAAGGTGTCGCTGCGATGCGCCGGCCGCACGCCATGGGCAACGGCCAGCAGGTGCAGGTCGTGGTTGCCGAGCAGGCAGGTCGCGGCGTCGCCCATGGCACGCAGCCGGCGCAGCACGGCGAGCGACTTCGGCCCGCGATTGACGAGGTCGCCGAGCACGACGATGCGGTCGCGCGAGGGCGAGAAACCGATCGTGGCCAGCAGCCGGGCGAAGCTGTCGTCGCAGCCCTGAAGGTCACCGATGAGATGGATCATGAGGCGATTCTGCTACGCTCGCGCCTCATCACAGCCGTCTCCGCCCAAGCTTGGCGGCGCGCATGGACGTCACGCTACTCACTTTCCTGATCCTGCTCAACGGTCTGTTCGCAATGTCGGAGATGGCGCTCACCGCCAGCCGCAAGGCGCGACTGCAAGTGATGGTGGAGAGCGGCGAACCCGGCGCGCAGGCGGCGTTCGATCTGCATGAGAATCCGACCAAGTTCCTGTCGACGGTGCAGATCGGCATCACCTCGATCGGCGTACTCAACGGCATCGTCGGTGAAGCCGCGTTTGCGCCGCCGCTGTCGCATTGGCTGGTGGCGACTTTTGCCGTCGCACCGGGCCCGGCTGCGATCACCGCCACCGGCCTGGTGGTGGTGATCATCACCATTCTGACCATCATCTTCGGCGAACTGGTGCCCAAACGGCTGGGCCAGATCTATCCCGAACCGGTGGCCCGGCTGGTGGCGCGGCCGATGAACTGGCTGTCGACCGCGGCGCGGCCGCTGGTGATGCTGCTGTCGGTGTGCACCAATGGCGTGCTGCACCTGCTCGGCATCCGCGGCGGCCCGTCGCGTTCGGTGACCGAAGAGGAGATCACGGCCCAGCTCGAAGAGGGTTTCGACGCCGGTGTCATCGAAGCCCAGGAGCACCAGATGGTGCGCAACGTGTTTCGCCTGGACGACCGCCAGATCGGCTCGATGATGATTCCGCGCGCCGAGATCGCCTGGCTCGATGCCGGCGCCCCGGTGGCCGAGGTGCTGGCGCGCATCGCCGAGCATGGCCACACGCGCTACCCGGTGTGCCGCGGCAGCCTGGACGACGTCATCGGCGTGCTCGGCGCGCACCGGCTGATCGAGCCGCTGTCGCGCGGTGAGACGCCGCGGCTCGACGAGTACCTGCAGCCACCGGTCTTCGTGCCCGAGACGCTGTCGGGCATGGAGTTGCTGGCCCACTTTCGCCTCTCCAGCGCCGACCTGGTGTTCGTCGTCGACGAGTACGGCGCCGTGCAAGGTGTGATCACCGAGCGCGACGTGCTCGAGGCCATCACCGGTGAGTTCGGGACTTCGACCGACGAAGACGCCTGGGCGGTGCAGCGCGAGGACGGCAGCTGGCTGATGGATGGCTTGATCCCGGTGCCAGAGCTCAAAGACCGGCTGCTGCTGAAAGACTTGCCAGAAGAAGACCGCGGCCGCTACAACACGCTAGCCGGGATGGTGATGCTGCTGCTGGGCCGTCTGCCGGGTGAAGCCGACGCGGTGGACTGGCAAGGCTGGCGTTTCGAAGTCGTCGATCTCGACGGCAAACGTGTCGACAAGGTGCTGGTGACACGCACCGAACAATTCAAGGACGAAGAATGATCAATCAACTGCTACACCGCCAACCGGTGCCTGTGGACCGTGCCCAGCACCGGCAGACCCGGCTGCAAATCCCAGTCAAGGACTGGGGCGTGAGTTCGCGGCTCAATTCGCTGTTCGTGGCCGCCTCCGAATTTGGCGATGCCTGCCGCGAATTTCCAGTCGTGTTCATCCGCGCCGGCACCGCTGAAGACGGCAGCCAGCAGATCGCCCCCATCGCTGTGCTCGGCCTGACCCAGGAAGACAACCTCTACCTGGATGGCCCGAAATGGCGCGCCCGCTACCTGCCCGCGCTGCTGCGCATCTATCCGTTCTGCATTGCGCGCCTGGACGACGAGCGCTTTGCGATCTGCATCGACGGCGCCTGGAACGGCGTCTCGACCACCGAAGGCGAGCCCTTGTTCAACGACGATGGTGAGCCGGCCCCTTTGATGACCCAGGTCCAGCAAGACCTCGAGGTGATCGAGGCCGAGGTGCAGCGCACGCGCCTGGTGGGGCAGCGGCTGCTCGAGCTCGACCTGCTGCGCGACATGCGCTTCGACGCCACCTTGCCTGGCGGTGCAAACCACAGCGTCGACGGCTTCCTGACCGTGGACGAAGCCAAGCTCAAGGCCTTGCCCGACGCCACGCTGGCCGAGATGCACCGCCAAGGCCTGCTCGGCCTCATCCATGCCCATTGGATCTCGCTGGGCAACATGGGGCGGCTGCTCGAATGGCATATCGAACGGCATGCCGTCGTCCCGCCCGGGGCGGCCAACACCGCCGTTTGATCTTCATCCGGCCGGGCCGCGCGAGCGCGCCCGGCTGGTGACTCGGTGTTAACCCGTAGCCCGCGAACACTGGCGATTGTTACGATCTCGTTTGTATACAACCTGGATTCACTCAGATGGCGAAGTCGCCGTTTCCCCTCAACGCCTGGTACGCCGCCGCCTACGACGTCGAGCTCGGCACCAGCCTGCTGGCACGCCGGATCTGCAACCTGGCAATGGTCTTCTTTCGCAGGCGCGATGGCCGAGTCGCGGCGCTTGAAGACGCGTGCTGGCACCGCCTGCTGCCGCTCTCGCTGGGGCGGCTCGAAGGCGACGAGCTGGTCTGCGGCTACCACGGCCTTGTATTCAATTCAGACGGCCGCTGCACGCACATGCCTTCCCAGGAGACGATCAACCCGTCGGCCTGCGTGCGCGCCTTCCCGGTCGCGGAGAAACATCGCTTCGTCTGGGTCTGGCCTGGTGACCCGCTGGCTGCCGACCCGGCGCTGATCCCCGACCTGCACTGGAACGACGACCCGGCCTGGGCCGGCGACGGCAAGATGATCGGCGTGAAGTGCGACTACCGGCTGGTGATCGACAACCTGATGGACTTGACGCACGAGACCTTTGTGCACGGCTCGTCGATCGGCAACCGCGCCGTCGCCGAAGCCCCCTTCGTCACCACCCATGGCGACCGCATGGCCACCGTCACACGCTGGATGGAAGGCATCGAGGCTCCGCCGTTCTGGGCCGGCCAGATCCGCGACGTCCACGGCTACGAAGGTCTGGTCGACCGCTGGCAGATCATCCGCTTCGAAGCCCCTTGCACGGTGACCATCGACGTTGGCGTGGCGGTGGCCGGCAGCGGCGCCCAGCCGGCTGGCGACAAGCCTGGTGACCGCAGTCGCGGCGTCAACGGCCAGGTGCTCAACACCATCACGCCCGAGACCGACACCAGCTGCCACTACTTCTGGGCTTTTGCGCGCAACTACCGCTTGCAGGAGCAACGCCTGACCCACCAGTTGCGCGAAGGCGTGTCGCGCATCTTCCGCGAGGACGAAACCGTGCTCGAAGCCCAGCAGCGCGCCATCGACGAACACCCCGAGCGCGAGTTCAACAACCTCAGCATCGACGCCGGCGCCATGTGGGCGCGGCGGCTGATCGACCGCCTGCAGGCGCGCGAAAGCCCTGACCCGGCTCGGCGCCCGGTGATCGCCGTGCGGACGGTGACCTGAACATGGCCGGCTTGCGCAGTGTCGACGACGCCGATGACGGCGGTGGCTCGCAGACGGTGAAGGCGCAGCTGCGGCTGCGCGAGCTCATCGTCAGCGGTGAGCTCGCGCCCGGCGAGCGTGTGCCTGAACTCAGCCTCGTCGAGCGCCTGGGCGTCTCTCGCACGCCGGTGCGCACGGCCTTGCAGCGGCTGCGCGACGAAGGCTTGCTGGAAGGGCTGGCCGGCGGCGGCTACGCGGTCAAGGCTTTCTCTGAAGCCGACATCCACGACGCCATCGAAGTGCGCGGCACGCTCGAAGGCCTGGCCGCGCGGCTGGCTGCCGAACGCGGCGTCGGTACCGCCTTGCTGGCCGAAGCCCATGCCTGCCTGGACGCCATCGACGCCGTGCTCGCCGGGCCCGACTTCAGCGACGCTGCGTTCAGCGCCTATGTCGAGCACAACGGCCGCTTTCACGCTCTGCTGGCCGAGATGGCCGGCAGCGCACTGGTGCGCCAGCAGGTTGAACGTGCGGCGGCGCTGCCGTTCGCGTCGCCGAACGGCTTCGTGATGGCACGTGCCAGCGGGCCGGGGGCGCGCGACGCCCTCGTCATCGCACAGCAACAGCACCGCGCCGTCATCCAGGCCATTGAACAGCGCGAAGGCGCGCGCGCCGAGGCCTTGATGCGCGAGCATGCCCGCCTGGCGCGCCAGAACCTGCGCCAGGCGCTGGCCACGCGCCACGGCCTGGCACAGGTGCCGGGCGGCAGCTTGATCCGCCGGCCTGGCAGTCGCTGAAGCGGCGGTAGGGATGACGAATCACGATCTGCCGCTGAGCGCCGTCGTCGAGCACATCGACGATCTCAGCCCCCAGGTGCGCATGTTCAGCCTGCGTCCGGCGGGCGGTGTCCAGCCCTGGCGCGTTGGCAGCCATTTGCGCGTCGGCGTGCGCATCGACGGCCACGACGCGCTGCGCCATTACTCGCTGCTCGGTCTGCCGCAGGACAGCCAGGCCGAAGGCGTCTATCGGATCGCCGTCAAGCGCGCCGACCCGGGCCGCGGTGGCTCGGCCTTCATGTGGCAGTTGCAGCCCGGCGACACACTGGCGCTGGGTGGCCCGCTGAACCACTTCGAGCTGCCGCGTGGCGACGCCCACTGCCTGCTGCTGGCCGCCGGCATCGGCATCACGCCGCTGCTCGGGATGGCGCTGACGCTGGCAGCGCGCGGCGCCTCGATGCAAATGCGTTATGCGGCGCGCGAACCGGCCGAACTGGTGTTCGCCGACCGATTGAGCGCCGCGCTGGGTGAGCGACTGCAGACCTTTGCCGACAGCGCCGGGCAGCGCCTGGACCTGGACGCCGAGATCGGCGCGCTGCCGGCAGGCTCGCAGCTGCTGATCTGCGGCCCGGTGCCGCTGTTGCAGGCCGCGCAGGCGGCCTGGGCGCGGGCAGGGCGCCAGAGCGCCGACCTGCATTTCGAGACCTTCGGCTCCAGCGGCCACCGCGCGGCGCAGCCGTTCTGGGTCAAGCTGCCGGCACTGGGGCTGGCCTTCGAGGTGCCGGCCGAGCGGTCGCTGCTCGACATGCTGGCCGAGCATGGTGTCGAGACCCTGGCCGACTGCCAGCGCGGCGAGTGCGGTCTTTGCAGCGTCGACATCATTGAACTCGTTGGCAGCGTCGACCACCGCGACGTGTTCTTCAGCGCCGAGCAGCAGCGCGCCAACCGCCAACTCTGCGCCTGCGTTTCGCGGGTCACCGACGGCGGCGTCGTCATTGACACCGGCTACCGCCCCGATACCGTCAAACCCTCAATGCCCACCACTCCCAAGGAGACAAGATGACCATGCGCCAGACCGCACCTTTCCGCGCCGACCATGTCGGCAGCTTTCTGCGTCCGAAGTACCTGCTCGATGCCCGTGAGCAGAAAGCGCGCGGCGAGATCAACGCCGAGCAGTTGCGCGCTGTCGAGGACAAGGCGATCACCGAGATCGTCAAGTTCCAACAGGACGTCGGCCTGCAAAGCATCACCGACGGCGAATTCCGCCGCACCTATTTCCACATCGACTTCCTCGAGCAGCTCGGCGGCGTCAAGACCGACATCCCGGTCACCATCCGCAAGCCCGACGGCAGCGAGGAACTGGCGCCACCGGTGATGCGCGTGGTCGGCAAGGTGACACACGCCAAGGACATCCAGCGCGCCGACTTCGAATACCTGAAAAGCCAGGTCGCCGCCGGGCTGACGCCCAAGGTGACGATCCCGTCGCCGACCATGCTGCACTTTCGCGGTGGCCGCGCCGGCATCAGCCGCGAGCACTACCCCGAGCTCGACCCGGCGTTCTACGACGACGTGGCCCGCGCCTATGGCGACGAACTCAAGTCGCTGGCCGCCGCCGGCTGCACCTATGTGCAGATGGACGACACCAACATGGCTTATCTGTGCGACGAGAAGATGCGCGAAGCGGCGCGCCAGCGCGGTGACGACCCCAACGAGCTGCCGCACCGCTACGCGATGTTCATCAACAAGGTCGTCGCCCACAAGCCGGCCGGCATGACGCTGGCCATGCACCTGTGCCGCGGCAACTTCAAGAGCACGCACGCGGCGGCCGGCAACTACGAGCCGGTGGCCGAGGCCTTGCTGGCCGAGATGAACCTCGACGCTTACTTCATGGAATACGACGACGAGCGCTCGGGCGACTTCAAGCCGCTGCGCTTCCTGCCCAAGGGCAAGATCGCCGTGCTCGGCCTGGTGACCACCAAGTTCGGCGAGATGGAAACCAAGGATTCGCTCAAGCGCCGCATCGACGAAGCCGCCAAGTACGCGCCGCTGGAGCAACTGGCGCTGAGCCCGCAGTGCGGTTTTTCGAGCACCGTGCACGGCAACAACATCGCCGTCGAAGCGCAGCGCGCCAAGCTGCGGCTGGTGGTGGAAACCGCGGCCGAGGTCTGGGCCTGAGTCTAGGCCGGCGCTGGTGACTCGGCGAACAGCTGCTGCGCCACCAGCGCCGGGTCGCTCACCGTGCGCACGGTGTCGAAAGCCTGCTGCGCCTGCGGGTAGCGCCGGCGCAGCAGGTTCAGCCACTGCTTGAGCCGGCCGGCGCGGTGGCGCGGCGCCACATGGCCGGCGATGCGCTGCCAGTACAGCGCCAGCTGCGGCAGCAGCGCCGCCCACTCCAGCGGTGCCTCGGCCGGCTGACGCAGCGCCAGCGCCAGGCCCGGGTCGGCGACCATGCCACGGCCCAGCATCAAGGCGTCACAGCCCGAGGCCTCGCGGCAGCGCAAGGCGTCGTCCACGGTCCAGATCTCGCCGTTGGCCACTACCGGTATGCGCACGGCGTCGCGGATCTCGCGGATGCGTTCCCAGTACGCCGGCGGCCGGTAGCCGTGCAGCTTGGTGCGCGCATGCACGACGAGCTCGCAGGCACCGGCGTCGGCGATGGCACGTGCGCAGTCGAGCATGCGCGCTTCGTCGCGGTGGCCCAGGCGCATCTTGGCCGACACCGGCATCGCCGCGGGCACCGCGCGGCGCACCGCGCTGACGATGGCGTACACCAGCTCGGGCTCGTCGAGCAGCACGGCGCCGCCGCGGTGGCGGTTTACCGTCGGCGCCGGGCAGCCGAAATTGAGGTCGATGCCGGCCGGGCCCAGCGTGGCCAGCAGCGCCGCGTTGTCGGCCAGGCAGCCCGGGTCCGAGCCCAGCAACTGCGCGCGCACCGGCGTGCCGGCCGGCGTGCGCCCGCCGTTGAGCAGTTCGGGCACGACGCGGATGAACACACGCGCCGGCAGCAGCTGGTCGGTGATGCGGATGAACTCGGACACGCAGCGGTCGACGCCGCCGACGCGGGTCAGCGCGTCGCGCAGGCTGGCGTCGAGCAGGCCTTCCATGGGCGCGAGCAGAATCAGCATGGCGCGCACTGTAGCGGCCCGCGCTGCAGGTTTCGCCACAATCGGGGCCTCGACCTCTGACATCCCATCATGACCGTTCACCTGAAGAAGCCCGTCGCCGCTGCCACCCCGATCCACTGCGTGGACCGCGAGAAACTGGCCGCCTGCCTGCCCACGCTGCCTGCCGCGACCCGCCAATGGCTCGCCACCGTAGGCTTCAAAGGGGCGCCCGACAGCCATGCGCTGGTGCCTGGTCCCGACGGCCGGCTGCAGGAAGTCTGGGCCGGCGTGCGTGCGGCCGAGCATGCCTTCGCACTGGCCGCGCTGCCGCGTTTGCTGCCGGTCGGACGCTACAAACTCGGCGAGGGCGGCTTCGAGATCGACCCTGAAGCGGCCGCACTGTCCTGGGTCCTGGGCAGTTATGTCTTCGACCTTTACAAGGCGCCGGCGCGGCCGGCGGCCGAACTGATGCTCGCGCCCAGCGCTGGCGCGCGCCGCGGCCTGGTGCAGGCCGAGGCGATCTGCGCCACGCGCGACCTCGTCAACACGCCGGCCGAACACATGGGTCCGGCTGAGCTGGCAGCCACCGTGAGGCTGTTGGCCAAACAACATGGCGCGAGATACCGCGAAGTGGTGGGCGACAAGCTGCTCAAAGCCGGCTTCCCGGCCGTCCACGCTGTGGGCCGCGCCGCCACGCGGGCGCCGCGCCTGATCGAGATGAACTGGGGCCTGGCCAAACACCCGCTGCTGACGCTGGTGGGCAAGGGCGTGTGCTTCGACACCGGGGGACTCGACATCAAAGGCGCGGACGGCATGCGCTGGATGAAGAAGGACATGGGCGGCGCGGCCAACGCAATCGGCCTGGCGACCATGATCATGGCGCTCAAGCTGCCGCTGCGCCTGCAACTGCTGATCCCGGCGGTGGAAAACGCCATCGCCGGCAACGCCTTCCGCCCGGGCGACGTCTTCAAGACGCGCAAAGGCCTGCACATCGAGATCGGCAACACCGATGCCGAAGGCCGCGTCATCCTGTGCGACGCGCTGGCCTACGGCGCCGAATCCAAGCCTGACCTGATGATCGACCTGGCGACGCTGACCGGCGCCGCCCGCGTGGCGCTCGGTTCGCACCTGCCGGCGCTGTTCTGCCGCCGCATGGACCTGGCGCGCGATCTGGTCGACCGCGGCCTGCGCATGAACGACCCGCTGTGGCACCTGCCGCTGTGGCGCGACTACCACCCGAGCATCGAAAGCGACATCGCCGACATCGTCAACACCGGCCGCAACGGCCTGGCGGGTGCGATCACCGCAGCGATCTTTCTCGAAGACTTCGTGCCCGAAGCGCTGGACTGGCTGCACATCGACCTCTTCGCCTGGAACGACGGCGCGCGCCCGGGCCGGCCGGTGGGCGGCGAAGCGCAGACGCTGCGCACGCTGCTGGCTTATCTGGAGTCGCGTTACGGCGGCTGAGCGGGCAGGGCGGGCGGCGCGCTTGCGCTGGGTCAAGGGCGGCGAATAGAATTACCCGACCGATCGGTCGACTAATGAAGTTCGACCCCCTCGTCCCATCCAGGAGAGCCCATGTCCGACGCCCCGGTCCTGACCACCCGCCATGGCGCGGTGCAGTTGATCACGCTGAACCGCCCGGCCTCGCTGAACAGTTTCACCGCGGGGATGCATGCCCGATTGCTGCCGGCACTGGAAGCCGCGGCGGGCGACGCCGCGGTCCGTGCAGTCATCATCACCGGGACCGGGCGCGGCTTTTGCGCCGGCCAGGATCTGAACGACCCCGAGATGGCGGGCGCCGGCGCGATCGATGTCGGCGCCGTCATCGAACGCTATTACCGCCCGCTGGCGACCCGCGTGCGCACGATGCCGGTGCCGGTGATCGCCGCCGTCAACGGCGTGGCCGCCGGCGCCGGTGCCAATTTCGCGCTCTGCTGCGACTTCGTGCTCGCCGCGCGCAGCGCCAGCTTCATCCAGGCGTTCTCGAAGATCGGCCTCGTGCCCGACTGCGGCGGCAGCTGGCTGCTGCCGCGGCTGGTCGGGCGGGCGCGGGCGCTCGGGCTGGCGCTGAGCGGCGACAAGCTGGGCGCCGAGGAGGCGCAGCGCATCGGCCTGATCTGGCAATGCGTGGACGACGCCGCGCTGCAGGACACCGCGCTGGCGTTGGCGCAACGCCTTAGCACGATGCCTTCGAAAGCGCTGGCCGAAACCCGGCGCGTGATCGACAGCGCGATGGTGATGGACTTCGGCGACGCCTTGACGCAGGAAGCCGACACCCAGCGTGAGCTCGGCCGCAGCCACGACTTCGGCGAAGGCGTGGCGGCTTTCCTGACCAAGCGCCCGGCCGTCTTCAAGGACCGCTGAACATGGACGCTGCTGTGCACACCCCGCAGGCGGTCGCCGACGCGACCCGCGACGCCATGTGGCTGGGCGACCGCGCTTCCCGACTGCTCGGCATGGCCGTGCTGGCCGTCGGCCCCGGCAGCGCGACGCTGACGATGGCGGTGCGCGAAGACATGCTCAACGGCCACGACATCTGCCATGGCGGGATCATCACCACGCTGGCCGACAGCGCCTTCGCCTATGCCTGCAACGCCCACAACGAGGTCACGGTGGCCTCGGGCTTCGATGTCAATTTGCTCGCCGCGGCGCGCCAGGGCGACATGCTCACCGCCAGCGCCAGCGAATTCAGCAAGGCCGGCCGCACCGGCGTCTACGACATCCTGGTCAGCAACCAGCGCGGCGAGCAGGTGGCGGCGTTCCGCGGCCGTTCGTACACGATGAAGGGCAAGCCGGTGGTGGCCGGCCTGCCGGTCGGCCCGCAGCGCTGAAGGAGGCCGCACCATGCCCGTGAAGACACCCCGGCCCGGCGAACTCGAAGCGATCGAGACCGCCAGCGCCGACGAACTGCAGGCCTTGCAGCTGCGGCGTCTGCAATGGACGCTGCAGCACGCCTACGACAACGTGGCGCATTACAAGCAGGCCTTCGACGCCGCTGGCGTGCATCCGTCGGACTGCAGGCAGCTTGCCGACCTGGCGCGCTTTCCGTTCACGAACAAAGCCGATCTGCGCGACCACTACCCCTTCGGCATGTTCGCCGTGCCGCGCGAGCAGGTCGTGCGCGTGCATGCGTCCAGCGGCACGACCGGCAAGCCGACGGTGGTGGGCTATACGCAAGGTGATATCGACCGCTGGGCCGACCTGGTGGCGCGCTCGATCCGCGCCTCCGGCGGGCGCGCCGGCGACATCGTCCACATCGCCTACGGCTACGGCCTGTTCACCGGCGGGCTGGGCGCGCATTACGGCGCCGAGCGCCTGGGCTGCACGGTGGTGCCGGTGTCGGGTGGCCAGACCGAGAAGCAGGTCCAGCTGATCGAGGACTTCCGGCCCGACATCATCATGGTCACGCCGAGCTACATGCAGGTGATCATCGAGGAATACCGGCGCCAGGGGCTGGACCCGCGCACCATGCCCATCAGCGTGGGCATCTTCGGCGCCGAGCCCTGGACCGAGGCGATGCGGCGCGACATCGAAGAGGCCGCCGCGATCGACGCTGTCGACATCTACGGCCTGAGCGAGATCATGGGCCCGGGCGTGGCGAGCGAGTGCATCGAGTCCAAGGACGGCCCGGTGATCTGGGAAGTCCATTTCTACCCCGAGATCATCGACCCCGAGACCGGCGCCGTGCTGCCCGGTGGCAGCGAAGGCGAGCTCGTCTTCACCACGCTGAGCAAGGAAGCGCTGCCGATGATTCGCTACCGCACGCGCGACCTCACGCGCTTGCTGCCACCCACCGCGCGCGCTATGCGCCGCATGGGCAAGATCGTCGGCCGCAGCGACGACATGCTGATCATCCGCGGCGTCAACCTGTTCCCGACCCAGATCGAGGAGCTCGTGCTGCAGCAGGGCCGCTTGTCGGGCCAGTACCAGCTGGTGGTGACGCGCGACGCGCTGCTCGACGCGGTGGAAGTGCGCTGCGAACTGCAACCCGAGCACCAGGGCGCCGACCGCGACGCCATTGGCCACGAACTGCAGCGCCGCATCAAGGCGCTGATCGGTGTCAGCGCGCGCGTCAGCGTCGGCCTGCCCGACTCGATCGAACGCACGCTGGTGGGCAAGGCACGGCGCGTCATCGACCAGCGGCCGAAGTCGAAGTAGGAGATAGCGATGTACACGCAGGCGATGGACACCGGCCCGAAGGAAGAGCGTCAGCCACTGCGCTCGGCCGACGACGCCGCGCTCGAGCAGCGCTTTGAAGACCGCATCGAGGGCGGCGACTTCATCGAAGCCAAAGACTGGATGCCCGAGCATTACCGGCGCACGCTGGTGCGCCAGATCAGCCAGCATGCGCACTCAGAGATCGTCGGCATGCTGCCCGAAGGCAACTGGGTGACGCGCGCGCCGACGCTCAAGCGCAAAGCCATCCTGCTGGCCAAGGTGCAGGACGAAGCCGGCCACGGCCTGTACCTCTACGCCGCCGCCGAGACCCTGGGCACCAGCCGTGACCAGATGGTGGACGCGCTGCACAGCGGGCGCGCCAAGTACAGCTCGATCTTCAACTACCCGACGCTGAGCTGGGCCGACATCGGCGTCATCGGCTGGCTGGTCGACGGCGCGGCGATCATGAACCAGGTGCCGCTGACGCGCTGCTCGTACGCGCCGTATGCACGCGCGATGGTGCGCATCTGCCGCGAAGAGAGTTTCCACCAGCGCCAGGGTTACGACGCCTTGCTGACGATGATGGAGCAGGGCACCGAGGGCCAGCGCGCGATGGTGCAGGACGCGGTCGACCGCTGGTGGTGGCCCAGCCTGATGATGTTCGGCCCGCCCGACGAAGAAAGCCCGAACACGGCGCAAAGCATGCGCTGGGGCATCAAGCGCATCAGCAACGACGACTTGCGGCAGAAGTTCGTCGACGCCGCCGTGGCCCAGGCCCAGGTGCTGGGCGTGACCTTGCCCGACCCGCTTTTGAGATGGAACGCCGAACGCGGCCACCACGACTTCGGCGCCATCGACTGGGCCGAGTTCTGGCGCGTCGTCGGCGGTCACGGCCCGTGCAACAAGGAACGCCTGGCTGCGCGCGTCAAGGCCTGGGACGACGGCACCTGGGTGCGCGAGGCTGCCCTGGCCCATGCGCGCAAACAAGCGACGAAGGAGAGGGCCGCATGAACACCGAAAGCAAGGAATGGCCGCTGTGGGAAGTCTTCGTGCGGCCCAAGGCGGGCCTGGACCACAAGCACTGCGGCAGCCTGCATGCGCCCGACGCCACGATGGCGCTGCAACTGGCGCGCGAGGTCTACACAAGGCGCCAGGAAGGCGTGAGCGTCTGGGTTGTGCCCAGTGCCGCCATCACCGCCAGCGACCCGGCCGACAAAGCCATGCTGTTCGACCCGATGGAAGACAAGGTCTACCGCCACCCCAGCTTCTACAAGCTGCCCGAATCCGTGGACCACATGTAAGTGATGATGCCCCCAAGCTCGCTGCGCTCGCTGCCCCCCGAGGGGGCGCTACCCGCCCAGGGAGACCCCGGCCGGGTGCCGCCCCCAAGCCCGCTGCGCTCGCTACCCCCCGAGGGGGCTCCACCCGCCCAGGGAGACCCTGGCCGGGTGGGCCACGCCCTTGCCACCTCGGGCTCGATCCGCCTGCGCGTCACGCCGCCGCTGCAGTACGTGCTGCGGCTGGGCGACAGCTGCCTGATCCACGCCCAGCGCCTGGCCGAATGGTGCGGCCACGGGCCGGTGCTGGAAGAAGACATCGCGCTGACCAACATGGCGCTCGACCTGCTCGGCCAGGCGCGCGCGTTGCTCAGCCATGCCGGCGCGCTGGAAGGCCAGGGCTTCGACGAAGACCAGCTCGCTTTCCTGCGCGACGAGCGCCAGTTCTTCAACCTGAGCCTGGTCGAGCAGCCGCTGCGGCGCAGCAGCGCGCACGCACCGGGCGGCGACTTCGCCGACACCGTGCTGCGCAACTTCCTGCTCGCCAGTTGGTTGAAGGCCGCGTGGTTCGCGCTGGCCGGCTCCAGCGACGAACAGCTCGCCGCCATTGCCGGCAAAGCCGTCAAGGAAGCGCGCTACCACCAGCAGCATGCGGCCGGCTGGGTCGTGCGGCTGGGCGACGGCACGGCCGAATCGGCGGCGCGCATGCGCGCGGCGGTCGATCGCGCCTGGCCGTACACCGCCGAGATGTTCAGCGACGATGGCGTCGACGCCGCTGCCCGGGCCAGCGGACTGGGGCCGGCGCGCAGCGCGCTGCAGGCCACCTGGCTGCAGGACGTGGGCAGCGTGTTTGCCGACGCCGGGCTCGAACTGCCGGCCGCCACGGCTTTTCTCAGCACCGGCAGCAAGGGCGTGCACAGCGAGCACATGGGCTTCATCCTGGCCGAGATGCAGTCGCTGCAGCGTGCCCACCCCGGCGGGCGCTGGTGATGTGCGGCGCTGAACTGCGCAGCAAGGTCGACGCCGCCTGGGCCGTGCTCGCCACCGTGCCCGACCCCGAAGTGCCGGCGCTGTCGCTGCCCGATCTGGGCGTCGTGCGCGAGGTGCGGGCGCTGGAGGGCGGCGTCGCCGTCGTGCTGACGCCCACCTACAGCGGCTGCCCGGCCACCGAGGTGATTGCACAAAGCGTCGTCGACGCGCTGGTGCAGGCCGGGCTGGGCCCGGTGCAGCTCAGCACCCGACTGGCGCCGGCCTGGACCAGCGACTGGATCAGCGCCGAGGGCCGGCGCAAGCTGCGCGACTACGGCATCGCCCCGCCCAGCGGCAGCGCGCCGGTGGACGGCCTGCAAGCCATCCACATCCGCCCGCGCGCCGTTGAATGCCCGCGCTGCGCCAGCCTCAACACCGAGCGCCTGTCGGCCTTCGGCTCCACCGCCTGCAAAGCCTTGCACCGCTGCCTGGCCTGCCGCGAACCTTTTGAACACTTCAAGCCGATCTGAATGAGCGGACTGCACTTTCACCCCTTGCGCGTGGCCGCGCTGCGGCCCGAGGCCGACGACGCGCTGGTGCTGAGCTTCGAGCTGCCGCCGGCGCTGCAGGCCAGCTTCAGCTTCACGCCGGGCCAGCACCTGACGCTGCGCCGGCGCGTCGACGGCCAGGAGTTGCGGCGCTCGTACTCGATCTGCTCGGCGCCCGGCGAAGCGCTGCAGGTCGGCGTGCGCCGGGTCGCCGGCGGCGTCTTCTCGACCTGGTTGCATGGCAGCTTGAAGGCCGGCGACGAGATCGACGTGATGGAGCCCGAGGGCCATTTCGGCGCCGCGCTGGCCGCGCCGGCGCCGGCCGGGCGCCATCTGCTGCTGGTGGCCGGCGGCAGCGGCATCACGCCCATCTTGTCGATGCTGAGAACCGTGCTGGCCGGCGAGCCGGCCACGCGCTGCACGCTGCTCTACGGCAACCGCACGGCGGCGTCGACGATGTTCAAGGAAGAGCTCGAAGACCTGAAGAACCGCCACCTCACCCAGCTGGCGTTGCACCCGGTGTTCTCGCGCGAGACGCTGGACGCGCCCTTGAACAGCGGCCGCCTCGACCGCGACAAGGTCAGCGCCTTCCTGCGCCTGATCGGCGCGTCGAACATCGATCAAGCTTTTGTGTGCGGCCCGCACGCGATGAACGACGAAGCCGAAGCGGCCTTGCGCGCCGCGGGCGTGCCGGCTGCGCGCATCCATGTCGAACGTTTCGGCGTGCCGGTGTCGGCTGCCGACGCCACCTTGCACGCGCCGCAAGCCGGCGACGCCACCGGCGCGCGCATCGTCGTCGTGCGCGACGGCCTGGCGCGTGAAGTCGCCTTCGACGCCGCCGACGCCAGCATCCTGGCCGCCGCCACGCGCAGCGGCATGGACCTGCCGTTCTCCTGCCAGTCGGGCGTTTGCGCCACCTGCCGCGCCAAGCTGCTCGAAGGCCAGGTGCGCATGGACCGCAACTTCGCGCTCGACGCCGCCGAGGTCGAGGCCGGCTTCGTGCTCACCTGCCAGGCCCACCCGCTGAGCGAGCGCGTCGTCGTGTCCTTCGACGAACGCTGAGGTGGCACGCCCCCGATCGGCCGGCTACGACGGCCAGCGCGAACAGGTGCTGGCCGCGGCAGCAGCGCTGTTTGCCGAGCGCGGCTACACCGCGGCGACGATGAACGAGCTGGCTGCGGCCTGTGGCGTTTCCAAGGCAACGCTGTACCACTACGTGCGCGACAAGCACGACTTGCTGGCGCAGATTGCCGGCGGCCATGTGGCGCGGCTCGAAGCCCTGGTGGCCGACGTGACCGCGCTGCAGCTGGCGCCCGAGCCACGGCTGCGCGCGCTGATCGAGCGCTTCATGCAGGCTTATGCCGACGCCCGCCACGAGCACCGCGTGCTCACCGAAGACGTGCGCTTCCTCGCCGACGGCGACCGCGAGCCGGTGCTGGCCGGCCAGCGCCGCGTCGTCGCCGCGTTCAGCCAGGCGATTGCCGACCTGCGGCCCGAGCTGCGCGCGGCCGAGCTGGACAAGCCGCTGGCGATGCTGCTGTTCGGCATGATCAACTGGACCTTCACCTGGCTGCGCCCGCAAGGCCCGCTGACCCCGCTGACCCATGAGGCACTGGCGCCGCT
>JAUYAJ010000693.1 GCA_030693565.1 Rubrivivax sp. | reverse complement strand
GGCGGGATTCACCGCCACGCGCTCCACGCTGGTGCTGAGCCTGCTCGACAACGTTGCCAGCCGGCTCGAGGAACTGACGCCTGGGGCTGCGGCCTGGCAGCGGCGCGAGGTCGATGCGCCCTTCCCCGGCAGCTTGTCGGTGACGGCGCTGCACGACCCGCTGCTCGCCGACGACGCGCTGGCCGAGCAGTTGCTGCTGAACTACACCGACTTCCTGACCCCCGACACCTTGCTGATCGGCCGCAGCGGCAGCAATGAACGCGAAGTGCTGAAGTCGCGCCCGAGCTTCTACGACGCCGCCGGCATGCGCGTGGAGCAACTGTTCGCGCGCTCGAAAGACGGCACCCGCGTGCCCTATTTCGTCGTCTGGCCGCGCGGCGCCAGCGCCAGCGGCAACAACCCGACTTTGCTTTACGGTTATGGCGGCTTCGAGGTCTCGATGCAGCCTTCTTACTCGGGCAGCGTGGGCCGGGCCTGGACGGCGCGTGGCGGCGTCTTTGTTGTGGCCAACATCCGCGGCGGCGGCGAGTTCGGTCCGGCCTGGCACCAGGCGGCGCTCAAATCCAACCGCCAGCGCAGCTTCGACGACTTTGCTGCCGTCGCCGAAGACCTGATCGCGCGCCGGATCACGCAGCCGCGCCACCTGGGCATTGAAGGCGGCAGCAACGGCGGCTTGCTGGTCGGCGCGGTGATGCTGCAGCGGCCCGAACTCTTCAACGCCGTCGTCTGCTCGGTGCCACTGCTCGACATGAAGCGCTACCACCGGCTGCTGGCCGGGGCGTCGTGGATGGCCGAATACGGCGACCCCGACCGCGCCGAAGACTGGGCTTTCATCAGCCAATACAGCCCCTACCAGAAGGTCAGCGCCCAGCACAAGCTGCCAGCCAGCCTGTTCACGACCTCGACGCGCGACGACCGTGTGCACCCCGGCCACGCGCGCAAGATGGTGGCGCGAATGCTCGAGCAAGGCCATGCGCCGCTGTACTGGGAAAACATCGAAGGCGGCCACGGCGGCGCCGCCGACAACGGCCAGCTCGCCCACAAGCTGGCGCTGGAATACACCTTTCTGTGGCAGCGGCTGGCCGGCCGCTGAGGCGCGGGCCATGCTGAACTGGATCGAAGACGGCGTGCCGCTGCCGCCGACGGCGATGGCGCTGGGCGCGGACAGCGACGCGCCGGGCCTGGTGGCTGCCGGCGGCCAGGTGACGCCGGCGCGGCTGGACGAGGCTTACCGCAAAGGCATCTTTCCCTGGTACAGCCCGGGCCAGCCGGTGCTGTGGTGGAGCCCGGACCCGCGCATGGTGTTGCCGGTGGCCGAGTTTCGGCTCTCGCACACGCTGCGCAAGACGCTGCGCCGCTTCATCCGCAGTCCGGGCTGCGAAATCCGCATCGACAGCGCTTTTCGCCAGGTCATCCAGGCCTGCTCGCAGGCGCCGCGCGCCGGACAGGACGGCACCTGGATCAGCAACGACATCATCGACGCCTATGGCGCCTGGCATCAGGCCGGGCGCGTGCACAGCGTCGAGACCTGGGTCGACGGCGAACTGGTCGGCGGCCTTTACGGCGTGGGCATCGGCCGCATGTTCTTCGGCGAGTCGATGTTCTCGCGCCAGCCCGACGCGTCGAAGATTGCGCTGGCGGCGCTGGTGGCGCGCTGCCGAGCCAGCGGCATCACCTTGATCGACTGCCAGCAAAACACCGGCCACCTGGCGTCGCTGGGTGCGAGAGAGATCACGCGCCAGGCCTTTGAGCAGCATCTGTCCCTCACTCTCGGGGCTGGCGAGGTCACTGATTGGACCTATGATGCCGCGCTGTGGGAGGGCTTGGCGCTGTGACGCAGCCGGCCAGCCCGATCGAGCCGAGGGAAGATTCCGCGTGACGCACCCGAAAGAGCTGCCGCTCTCGTCCCTGCAGTTTTACGCCACTGCGCCTTACCCCTGCAGCTACCTGCCGGACCGGCAGGCGCGCTCGCAGGTGGCCACGCCCAGCCACCTGATCCATGCCGACGCCTATTCCGGCCTGGTCGCCAACGGCTTTCGGCGCAGCGGCATGTTCACCTACCGGCCTTACTGTGACGGCTGCCGCGCCTGCGTGCCGCTGCGCGTGCCGGTCCAGACCTTCGTGCCCACACGCAGCCAGAAGCGCGCGCTCAAAGCCCATGGCGAGCTGAAAGCGCGCGTGCTGCGGCTGGGCTTCGTGCCCGAGCATTACCAGCTCTACCTGCGTTACCAGTCGGGCCGCCACAGCGGCGGCGGCATTGACCACGACAGCGTCGACCAGTACACCCAGTTCCTGCTGCAAAGCCGGGTCAACTCGCGCATGGTCGAGTTCCGCGAGCCCGGCGTCGACGGCGCCCCAGGTGTGCTGAAGATGGTGGCCATCCTGGACGTGCTCAACGACGGCATCTCGGCCGTCTACACCTTCTACGAGCCCGAAGACGGCAAGAGCTACGGCACCTACAGCGTGCTCTGGCAGATCGAGCAGACCAAGCGGCTCAAGCTCCCCCATGTCTACCTGGGCTACTGGATCGCGCAGACGCCCAAGATGGCCTACAAGGTGCAGTTCGGGCCGCACCAGGTGTTGGTGGACGGCCGCTGGCAGGCGCCGGCGGCTGACGCCGCGGCCTAGATCGCGACCCAGTCCTCACCGTCGCGGCCGGCCCGGCCGTCGCCTTGCAGCTTGAGCAAATGGGCCAGCAGCGAGCGCAGCGCCATCGGGAACAAGCGGGCCGGCACATCGGCGTAGACCAGCGGCAGCAAGGCATCGATCGGTCCGCGCCCCAGCGCTGTCAGCGCCGCGGCCACCTTGGCTTCGCGCGCCAGTCGGTGGGCGATCAGCGCGCGCAGCGCGGCCGGCGGATCGGCCACCAGAAAGCCATGGCCCGGCGCCAGCCATTGCAGGTCTTCGTCGAGCAATTCGGTCAGCGAGCGCAGGTAGGCCGCCATGTCGCCGTCGGGCGGGTTGATGACGACGGTCGAGCCCTGCATCACATGGTCGCCGGTGAACAGCAGCCGCTCTTGCTCCAGCAAGTAGCACAAGTGGTTGGACGCATGGCCGGGGGTGTGGATCACGCGCAGCGTGGCGTCGGGCCCGAGCACGATCTGCTCACCATGCTGCGGTTCATGCTGGGCCTGGAAGCTGTCGTCCTGCCACTGCGGGTGGTCGGCCACGCGGCCATGGACCGGCGCGCCGGTGGCCGCATGTAGCGCGGCGGCCCCAGGCGAGTGGTCGCGGTGGGTGTGGGTGACGAGGATGCGCGTGATCGGCCCCGGCGCTGCGGCCAGCATGGCCTGCAGATGTTCGGCGTCCACCGGGCCGGGGTCGATCACCGTCCACTCATTGTTTTGCGGGTCGCCCACGAGATAGCTGTTGGTGCCCGGCCCGGTCATCGGGCCGGCGTTCGGCGCCGTCACGCGCAGCAGACGCGGCGACAGCCGCACGGCCACACCGGGCACGATCTCGCAGGCGACGTCGCCGCGGCCGTCGGGGTCCAGCCGTGACAGCTCGGCATAAGGCAGTTCGTCGGGCAGCACGATGCGCGGGCCTTTGCGGCTGGCGCCCACACGCGGCATCGTCAGACGGATGTCGCGCCGGCCGCGCGCTTCTTCCATCGCATCGGCGGCGTTGCCAAAGCGCGCCAGATCCTGCAGCGTGCGCCGCGTCACCGGCAGCAGCTTGAGCCCGCGTTCGGCCTGCATCGCCGCCAGCGGCGTCAGCCACATCAGCTCGACCGCCTCGCCCAGGTCGGGCACAGCGGTCTGCAGCGCCGGCGCCGGGGCAATGAAGAAGCGGGTGTCGAAGCGCCGCGGCAGGCCCGGCGGTGTCAGCCAGTGGCTGTGGTAATCCAAGGCCCGCAAGTCCAGCCGCAGTTCAAAGGCATCGCAAAGCTCGCGCATCGACGCCTGGCCGCGCTGCAGGCGCTCGCGCCAGGGCTGTAGCGCCTGGGCATCGACCTCGCGGTCGGCCAGCAGCAGGCCGACTTCCTCGAACGACTCGCGCAGCGCCGCCACCGCATAGTCGAGTCCGCCTGCCGGCAAACCCAGCCGCGCGCTCAGTACGGCGTCATCGGCGCCCAGGCACAGGCTGTGGGCATCGCGGTCGCGCGGGTCGAGCACCCCGCCGGGAAAGACGGCGGCGCCGCTGCGCAGGTCGCCGGCGCGTTCGGCGCGGCGCAGCATCAGCACTTCGAGACCGGCGTCGCTGTCGCGCACCAGCAGCAGCGACGCGGCCAGCCGGGCGTCGGCCGGGGTGATGTGGACGGCGTTCATGCGAGGGCTCCGGCGACCACGCCAGCGGATTTCAGCGCCGCGATCTCGGCTTCGCTGTAGCCGACTTCGGCCAGCACCTGGGCGCTGTGCTCACCGATCGTCGGTGCCGGTTTCGGTGTTGCCGGTTGGCTGCGGCCGAAGCGCGGCGCCGGCGCGGGTTGCACCACACCGTCCAGCGTGACGAAAGCCTGGCGCGCCTGCGCATGGGCGTGCAGCGGCGCTTCGGCAAAGTCCAGCACCGGGGCGAAGCAGGCGTCACTGCCTTCGAGCGCGGTGCACCAGTCGTCGCGGCTGCGCGTGCGCAGCACGGCGGCGATCGCCTCGCGCATCTGCGGCCACAGCCGGCGGTCGTACTGGCGCTGGACATAGCGGCTCTCCAGCCCCAGCCGGGCCACCAGTTCGGCAAAGAACTTGGGTTCGAGCGCGGCGATGCTGACGTGGCGGCCGTCGACGGTCTCGTAGGTGTCGTAGAACGGCGCGCCGCCATCGAGCAGGTTGTCGCCGCGGCCTGCGCCCCAGCTGCCGCCGGCTTGCATGCCGTAGAAGATCGACGCCAGCGATGCGGCGCCGTCGACCATCGCCGCGTCGACCACCTGGCCACGGCCCGAGCGCTGGCGCTCGAACAGCGCCGCCATCAGCCCGAAAGCCAGGTAGAGCGCGCCGCCACCGTAGTCGCCCACCAGGTTCAGCGGCGGCACCGGCTTGCCGCCAGCCGGCCCGATGGCGTGCAGCGCGCCGCTGAGGGCGATGTAGTTGAGGTCGTGGCCGGCGGCCTGGGCCAGCGGCCCGCTCTGGCCAAAGCCGGTCATGCGGCCGTAGACCAGGGCCGGGTTGCGCGCCAAGCAGGCGTCGGGGCCCAGGCCCAGGCGCTCGGCAACGCCGGGGCGAAAACCTTCGATCAAGGCGTCGGCGCCTTCCACCAGCCGCAACACGACGTCGCGGCCAGCGTCCGTCTTCAGGTCCAGTGCCAGCGAGCGTCGGTTGCGGCCATTGACGTCGAATCGTTTGTCGATCGCCAGGCCCAGGCCGCTGGGCTCCAGGCGGTCGATGCGCACGACGTCGGCGCCCAGGTCGGCCAGCAGCATCGCGCACATTGGCCCCGGGCCGATGCTGGCCAGTTCGATCACGCGCATTCCATCCAGAGGTCCCATCGATGCTCCACCATCACTTGCTGGCGGGCCAGCGCCGCCATGGCCTGCAGTGTGCCCGAGCACGCTGACGGAGCCCGTACCGCTGCCCGGCACGGTCGGCCAGTTCCAAGGTTGGTCACTTTCCGGGCTGTGACCATGGTTGGCGCAGGGCATTGCCTGCAACCCGAACAGCCCATTGCAGGGTAAGCTCGATTCACCCTCCGATGGATTCAACGAGCTTTGGATGGCTGACGGATTTGAATGCAGACGAAAGAGGGGGCCGCATTGATTCGTCAATTCACAGCCGGGACGCCATTCGATGAACCTCACCCAATCGACGACTGAATCGCCTGAACTGGCAGTGCCTGATTCGATGTCCGATGCGGCCCATGCGCCGCAGGCGGCGGGCAGCCACTTCGTGGCGCTGAGCAAGTTCGTCATCGCCAACGACAAGACCGCCGAGGTCAAGGAGGCCTTTCGGCGGCGTCCCCACAAGGTCGACGACCAGCATGGATTCGTGCGCATGGAGGTTTTCAGCCCGCTCGATCGGCCGCAGGAAATCTGGCTTGTCACCTATTGGACCGACGCGGCAAGCTTCAAGCATTGGCACCATGGCACGCACTACCGCGAGTCGCACAAAGGCATTCCGAAGGGATTGAAACTGGTGCGCGGTGAAACCGAGATCCGGCACTTCGAACATGTCTGCTCCTGAGGCCATGCCGACCCTGCAGCAACAGGCTGCAGCGGCGATCAACCGGCACCGCAGCAGCCTGGCGGCGCAGATCGTGGCGCGCGAGTTCCAACGCAACCCGGCGCTGCAACAGCGCTACGGCAGCGCCGGCCGCGAACGCTGCCTGGAGGACGCGGGCTACCACCTGGGCTATCTAGCGCAAGCCGTGGCCGCCGACCACCGCGGCTTGTTCGACGACTACGTGGGCTGGGCCAAGGTCATGCTGGCACGGCGCGGTGTGCCTGCCGACGATCTCGCCAGTCTGCTGCTTCACATGCGCGAGGCGCTGCCGCTGGCACTGTCGCCCGCACACAGCCGGCTCGCCGGCAGTTTCATCGACGGCGCACTCGAGCAACTGCCGCGCATGGCCGACCAGGTGCCCAGCTTCATCAGCGCCGACATGCCACTGGCCGCGCTGGCCAGCAGCTACCTGCAGGCGCTGCTGAAAGGCGAACGCCAGCTGGCCAGCCGGCTCGTGCTCGGCGCGGTGGAGGGCGGCGCTTCGGTGCGCGACGTCTACCTGCAGGTCTTCCAGAGCACGCAACGCGAAGTCGGCCGGCTGTGGCAGCTGAACCAGATCATCGTGGCCCAGGAACACTACTGCACCGCGGCCACGCAGCTCGTCATGTCGCAGCTTTACCCCCATGTCTTCGCCGCGAAGAAGACCCGCGGCACCGTCGTGACCGCCTGCGTGGCTGGCGATCTGCACGAACTGGGCGCCCGCATGGTGTGCGACTTCTTCGAGATGGCGGGATGGCACACGCGCTACCTGGGCGCCAACGTGCCCACGCCCAGCATCGTGCAGACGCTGGCCGAGCTGCCGGCGCAGGTGCTGGCAGTTTCGGCCACCATCGGCTACCACCTGCCGGCGGTCCAGGCGCTGATCGACGCGGTGCGGCAGTCGCCGCGCTGTGCCGGGGTCAGGATCCTGGTTGGCGGCTATCCCTTCAACCTGGACCCGGACCTGTGGCGAAAGCTCGGCGCCGACGGCAGCGCGGCCGACGCCGCGCAGTCGGTCACGCTGATGAACCGCCTGGAAGGCCCGCTTGCCTGAGATGAAGCCGCCACTTCCCTCTTCGCCCTTTTCGACGCACCTGACCGGCGCGGGCGAGGCTGCGTCCATGGACGCGCTCAAGCGTCCCGACGAACAATTTTACGAAGCGCTGAGCCGCACCAACAACGAGTTGGTCAACGTGCAGCGCGAACTGGCGCGCGCCAACGCCGAGCTGTCCGTTGCCAAGCAGCGCGCCGAGCAGGCAGACCGGCTGAAGTCGGCCTTCCTGGCGACCATGTCGCACGAATTGCGCACGCCGCTGAACTCGATCATCGGCTTCAGCGGCATCCTGCGCCAGCGCCTGACCGGGCCCCTCAACGATGAGCAGGACAAGCAGCTCGGCATGGTGCAAGGCAGCGCGCGCCACCTGCTGGCGCTGATCAACGACGTGCTCGACATCTCGAAGATCGAGGCCGGTGAACTGCTGGTCGATTGCGCGCCTTTCGACCTTGACGCCTCGATCGCCAAGTCCTTGGGCATCGTCGCGCCGCTGGCGGCGCAGAAAGGCCTGGCACTGCGCACCGCGATCGCGCCGCTGCGCGGCCGCGCTGTCGGCGATGTCCGCCGTGTCGAACAAGTGCTGCTCAACCTGCTGGGCAACGCCATCAAGTTCACCGAGCACGGCGAGGTGGCGCTGCAAGTGACGCCCTGCCCCGCCGGCGTGCAGATCTGCGTCAGCGACACCGGCATGGGCATCCGGCCTGACGATTTGGCGTCGCTGTTCCTGCCGTTTCGGCAACTCGACGCCAGCCCGGCACGCAGCCACGAAGGCACGGGCCTGGGCCTGGCGATCTGCCAGCGCCTGGCAAAGCTGATGGGCGGTGAGGTGGCAGTGGAGAGCGTTTGGGGGCGCGGCAGCAGCTTCACGCTCACGCTGCCGCGCGAGGGCACTCGGCCCTGA
>JAUYAJ010000691.1 GCA_030693565.1 Rubrivivax sp. | reverse complement strand
CGAAGGTGGGCTCGAGCGCGGCGATGATGTCGACCAGCTTGTCGAGGTCGCGTTCGGCGATCTCGAGGTCGAAGACGTCGATGCCGGCGAACTTCTTGAACAGCACCGCCTTGCCTTCCATCACCGGCTTGGCGGCCAGCGGGCCGATGTCACCCAGGCCGAGCACCGCGGTGCCGTTGGTGACGACGGCGACCAGGTTGCCACGCGCGGTGTAGCGGAACGCGTTGGCCGGGTCGGCGACGATCTCTTCGCAGGCCGCGGCGACGCCGGGCGAGTAAGCCAGTGCCAGATCGCGCTGGTTGACCATTTGCTTGGTGGCGGCGATTGCCAACTTGCCGGGCGTCGGGAACTCGTGGTACTCAAGGGCGGCGCGCCGCAGTTCGGCGTGTTGGTCGTCTGGCTTTGACATCCGGCTGTCTCCTGGCGGGCGCCCGATCGGCGGGCCGCGATTGTAGGTCGCGCAGTGTGCGTCAGCCCTGGGGGCCCACCCATGCGCGAAACTGCGTATCAGCATTCACGCCAGCAGGCGGAATACTCTCAGCCAAGCCATGACTTCTGTGCCGGTTTCATCGATGAGCTTTGCCGGCGTGCGCCGCAGCCGGTCGCGCCGCGCCTTGCTGTGGGGCACGCTGCTGCTGTTGCTGCTGGTGGCGCAGACGCTGCTGGTGGCATTGACCGTCAGCTACGAGTCCTCGCGCACACAGGAGCATGCCGACGGCGTGGCGACCGACGCGGCGATCGAGATTCGCCGCAACCTGCTGCGCTCGATGCAGGCGCTGCAGGCCATGACCTGGCGCGAGCCCTTGCCCGCCGACTGGCGCGACGGCGCCACCGAACTGCTGCGCAGCGACCCGGCCTTGCTGCGCATCGAGCGCCGTGACGCCCAGTTGCGCATTGGCGAGGTGGTGGAGTCGCCCTTCGGGCCGCGCCTGTTCATCCAGCTCGCACGCAGCCAGCTCGACATCGACAGCCAGCTGGCTTGCACCACAGCGCGGCGGGCGGCCAACCCGATGTTCTCGCGCACCTATTTCGTGCCGCTGCCCGACGGTCAAGGCATCGAGGTGCTCGACCTGTGCGTGCCGATGCAGCAAGGCGGCCGCGATGCCGGATTCCTGGTCGGCAGCTTCATGCTCAACCAGTTGCTCGACGCGGCCTTGTCGCCAGGCCAGCTGGGCCGCCATGAGCTGAGTTTCATCGAAGGCGACGGCACCCGGCTGGCGCGCGCCGGCGCGCCGCGCGGCACCGGTGTCTACCGCGCCGAGCGTGTGCTCGACCTGCCCGGGGCGGCGCTGCAACTGCGCGCCGACAGCGCCACCGGGCGCCCGAGCCTGATCCCCAACCTGACCACGGCGCTGGTGCTGGGCCTGTCGGTGGCCTTGTTCGGCGTCGTGCTGGCGCTGGCACGCGACGTGCGCCGGCGCGCTGCCGCCGAGCGCGCGCTGGCCGAGTCGCTGGCCTACCGCAAGGCGATGGAGGACTCGCTGGTCACAGGCCTGCGCGCGCGCGACCTCGAGGGCAAGATCACCTATGTCAACCCGGCTTTCTGCGCGATGGTCGGCTTCAGCGCCGAAGAACTGGACCAGCCGCAACCGCCTTACTGGCCGCCGGAACAGGCGCCGGAATACGCGCGCCGCCAGCAGGCGCGGCTGGCCGCCGGGCGCGACCGAACCCTGGTCCATCTGCCGCCGCGCGAGGGCTTCGAGACCGTCTTCATGCGCAAGGGCGGCGAGCGCTTTGCGGTCATGATCTACGAGGCGCCGCTGGTCGACGGCGACGGCCGCCAGACCGGCTGGATGAGCGCCGTGCTCGACGTCAGCGCGCAGCGCGGCGTCGAGGAGTTGTCGCGCCAGCAGCAAGACCGGCTGCAGGCGGCGGCCCGGCTGGCCACCGTCGGCGAGATGGCTTCGCTGCTCAGCCACGAACTCAACCAGCCGCTGGCGGCGATCGCCAGTTACGCCAGCGGCTCGCTCAACATGATCGACGACGCCGCCGGCACGCCGGGCGCGGCCGGCGCCGCCGACACCGAAATGGCCGCGCTGCTGCGCCAGGCGCTGACGCGTATCGCTGAACAGGCCGAGCGCGCCGGGCGCATCATCAAAAGCGTGCACGGCTTCGTGCGCCGGCGCGAGCAGCACCGCGAGACGATTGGCGCCGACTTGCTGATCGACGCCGTGATGCCGCTGGTGCGGCTGCAGGCACGCAAAAGCGGCACCCGCATCGAGCTCGACCTGCCGGCGCCGCCGGCGCGGCCGCCGCGCGTCGTCTGCGACCGCACGATGATCGAGCAAGTGCTGCTGAACCTGAGCCGCAACGGCATCCAGGCGATGGAGGACGACACCGCACTGGCCGAGCGTGTGCTCACCATCCGCGTGCGCCAGACCCATGCGCGCTGGGTCGCCTTCAGCATCATCGACGCCGGGCCCGGCATTGCTCCCGAAGTCGCCGCGCAGCTGTTCACGCCCTTCTTCACCACCCGCGCCGAAGGCATGGGCCTGGGGCTGAGCCTGTGCCGCACGGTGATCGAACAACATGGCGGCGCGCTCGACTTCGGCCCGCCCGGAGGGGCCGAGCCGGCGCCCGGCACGGAGTTCCGCTTCACGCTGCCGGCGCCGCGCAGCGTCGAGGCCGAAGCGCAGGCCGCCGCATAATCGTTCACGGCTCGCGCCGCCAGCCAACCAGAACATGCCACTCGATCCCCAGCTCGGACTGCCTGTCGTCTACCTCGTCGACGACGAAGACGTCGTCCGCGACGCCTTGGCCTGGTTGCTGCGCTCGCGCCGGCTGTTGTCCGAAGGTTTTGCCAGCGGCGAAGCCTTCGAGTCCTGGTTGAACGCGCAGGCCACGCCCTGGCCGGTTGCGCCGTCGTGTCTGGTGCTGGACATGCGCATGCCAGGGATGAGCGGATTGACGCTGTTCGAGCGCCTGGCCGAGCGCGACTTGCTGCAGGCCTTGCCGGTGATCTTCCTCACCGGCCATGGTGATGTGCCGACGGCGGTGGCCGCGGTCAAGCAAGGTGCCTTCGACTTCGTCGAGAAGCCGTTCTCCAACAACGCCCTGGTCGACCGCATCGAGCAGGCGCTGCAGACCAGCGCCGACCTGCTCGGCCGGCGGCGCGCCAAATGCGGCGTCGCCCGCGCGCTGGCCGAGCTCACCGAGCGCGAACGCGACGTCATGCGGCTGGTCATCGACGGCCGGCCGAACAAGCTGATTGCCGACGACTTGTCGATCAGCGTGCGCACCGTCGAGGTCCACCGCGCCCGCGTGTTCGAGAAGATGAACGTCAAGTCGGCGGTCGAACTGGCCAACCTGGTGCGCGAGCCCGGCCGCTGAAGGCTGCGCCGCTGGCGCGCGTCGACAATTGAACCTAGAAACCGCAGTTGACCGCTTACCTCCGCTGGCAACACCGCCTGGACCCTGAGATTGCCGCCCACGACCACCATCACCGGTTGGGTGAGAGCGCTACGCACCCGATTGAGCCGCGCTGCGACGCGCTGCGACGCGCTGGCCGCGTTGCTCCTCCTCGCGGGCATGAGCCAGAGCCAGAGGCTCTGGCCTTCGCCAGGCACAAACAGTGCGTATGGACTGTTTGTGTCCGGGCTCAGCCCGCAGCGTCGTCGCGCCTTGCCAGCGCATCGCATCGCAGCCCACTCGGGCGTGTCCAACTGCGGTTTCTAGGTTGAACTCATGGGCGAGTTCGAACTGATCGAGAAGTACTTCCAGCGGCCAGCCCGGCGCGCCGTGCTGGGCGTCGGTGACGACTGCGCATTGCTGCAACCCGAGCCCGGCATGCAACTCGCGGTGTCCTGCGACATGCTGGTCGAAGGCCGGCACTTCCTTTCCACGGTGGCGCCCGAGCGCCTGGGCCACAAGGCGCTGGCGGTCAACCTCAGCGACCTGGCCGCCTGCGGCGCCGAGCCGCTGGCCTTCACGCTCGCGCTGGCCTTGCCACGCGCCGACGAGGGTTTCGTCGCCGCGCTGGCCACCGGCCTGCTGGCGCTGGCCGACGCCCATGGCATCGAACTGGTGGGCGGCGACACCACGGCCGGGCCGCTGAACCTGTGCATCACGGTCTTCGGCCAACTGCCGGCGGGCAGCGCGCTGCTGCGCAGCGGCGCGCGCGCCGGCGACGAGCTCTGGGTCAGCGGCCAGCTCGGCGACGCCCGGCTGGCGCTGGAGGCGTTTCGCGGCCGCGTCGCGCTGCCCGGCGATGTCTTTGCCGCTGCCCGCGACGCCATGGAGTTGCCGCAGCCGCGGGTGGCGCTGGGGCTGGCGCTGCGCGGCCTGGCGAGCAGCGCGATCGACCTCAGCGACGGCTTGCTCGGCGACCTCGGCCATGTGCTGCGGCGCTCGGGTGTCGCTGCGGTGGTCGATGTCGACGCCTTGCCGCGCAGCGCCGGGCTGGCGGCGCAGCCGCTGGCGCTGCAGCACCAATGCCTGCTCGCCGGTGGTGATGACTACGAACTGCTGTTCAGCGCCGCGCC
>JAUYAJ010000614.1 GCA_030693565.1 Rubrivivax sp. | reverse complement strand
CAGCACCAGGGGCATCAGCGGGGCAGCCGCGCGCAGCGCGAGCCAGCCGGCCCGGGCCAGCGCGTGGCGCACGAAGGCCTGGCCTGCGGGGTGGCTCAGAGGCTGTGCGACGAAAGGGGCGGAGGGGCGGAGCGGGCGCAGGAGGAGGTGGAGGGGACGGGCAAGGGGCAAGGAACACTCCAGGGTCGGTTCGGCGCCAACCCCAGCTGGGTTCGCTGGGCGAGATACTGCCAGAACCTCGCGGCCGGTCAGCGCGGCGTGCGACCAGCCGCCGCCGATGGCGCCGAAATGCGTGTTCCGGGGGGCGAAAGGCGCGAAGCCCTGACGCGGTCAAGGCGCCCGTTGCGGCCGATGTCGCTGATACCGTCTCGGTGCCGGCGGCACCTGGAAGCCGCTGGAGCTGCTGCAGCTGGTGCCTGGACCTGAGTTCACCCGCGCCGCTGGGCCCGCAGGCCGATCACGGCCAGGCCGGCCAGCCACAGCGCGTAGGTGCCTGGTTCCGGCACCGGCGCTGCCGCCGTTGCCATGACGACCAGCCGGACGTCGCCGGCGCCATAGAGCAGGTCGAAAGCCACCCCCTGGCCAAAGCCGTGGAGCTGGATCGCATCGAAGCCCGACGTGCCCTGGCGGCTGCCGAACTGAAGCACAGAGAAGCTGTCGCCGACTTGCGGCACGTAGCCTGCATTCCAGAGCTCGAGCGTGCCGCCGAGCACCACCTCGCCGGTCAGCTTGAGCAGGTCATGCAGGCCCGCGTCAGCCAGTTCGATCTTCAGCCTGCCCTGCGGCGCGAGCGTGAGGTGGCCCATCGTCAGCGTGCCGATCGAATGGCCTGGGCTGATGAGCCCGCGGTTGATGATGGGCAGCGAGGCGTCGATGCCGCCGTCGCCGGCCAGCGTGCCGGTGTTTTCCAGCGGGCCGGCGGAAATGACGAACATGCCGGCGCCGGGCGCGGTGCGGATCAGTCCGGAGTTCGTCATCCCCGATCGGAACCACATCGTGCCCGCGCGGATGTCGAGGCTGCCCTGGTTGTCGAAATGCAGAGCGGTCACGTTGGTCTGTCCGGCGCCGGTCTTGACGTAGCTGCCGGCGTTGACGAAGGTCGCCAGATAGGACTCCAAGCCGCGCAGGCTGCGCGAACCGGCGTCGACGTCGCGGAACTCGCCGGTGTTGGTGAACGTGGTCTGCAACGCGGCGCCTTGCCCGATGGTCAAGTTGCCGCCTGACCAGGTGGTCTGCCCGTAGGCGGTGATGTGGCGGCCCGATCCGATGATCTTGGCCGAACTGCCCTCCAGGGTCACGGCGCCGGTCAAGAGCGTTGCCCCGTTGCCGGCCAGCGTGCCCGTGCGCCAGGTCAGGGGCCCGTCGAAGACCTGGTAGCCGCCCGCCAGCGTGCCGCCGTCCAGCAGCGTGGGCAGGTTGCGGCCGAAGCCCTCCACGGTCAGGGTGCCGCCGCTGATGCGCAGCGTGCCGCCGCCGCCCAGGGTGCCGAGCAGGGTCGGCGTGCCGCCGCTGAAGTCGAGCACGGCGCCGGCGTTGACCTGCCAGTTGCCCGTTTGCACACCGTGCATCGCTGGCAGGAGCAGGGTGCCGGCCATGAGGGTCACTGACCCCGAGTTGTGGAAGTCGGCGATGTCCAAGCGCGTCACCGACGCGCCGGACTTGACGAAGTTGCCCTGGTTGTCGAAGCTGCCGCGTCCGGAAATGGCGGTGTCGAAGCCGTTCGAGTCGGTGAACACGCCGCGATTGCGAACGACCGAGGCGCTCGACGTGATGCCCACGGTCAGGCTGTTTCCGCCCGCCGATGTGTTGCCGGTCCAGGTGGTGGTGCTGGCCAGATCCAGCACCCCGGTGGCGTTCAAACCCTTGGCACTGTCGCCCGTCAAACGGACCGGGCCCGCGAGCCGCACCGTCGCCAGGTTGCTGAACGTGAGGTTGTCGCCGATGGCGGAAGCAACCCCGTCCCAAGTCGTGGCGCCGGTGACGGTCAGATCTGCCGCTACCCGCAGGTTGACCTTGGACAGCGCCAAACCCGCAATCGTCGTTGCCGCATTGATGACCACGGAGGAGGCCGGTCTGGTCGCCGGCGTGACGACCGCCAGGTCCAGCGACTGCGGCACCCCGGCCGACCAGTTCGCGGCGTCTTCCCAGTTGCCGCCCGCAGTGGCGATCCACGAGGTGGTGGCGGCATGGGCTGACGGCAGCGCCGCGCAAAGCAGGCCCGCGGCCAGCAGGCTGGAGGCCAGGCTGCTGCGGCCTGGCCCCCCGTGCAACAGGCCGTGCGCGGCGCGATGAGGGGCACGATGAAGGGCAACTGGGGGCTGGAGGGGGGACCTGGGCTTCACGGGGTTCTCCTGAGACCAGACCGATCGCCGCTGCACTGCAGGCCAAAGGCACTTGGCGTGGTCGCGGGCCAAGGCGTGGGGACTGCAGCCGCATCGGGGGCCCGACGGTGCCGATGGGTCTGTCGACACCATACGCAGTCAACGCCCGTTCGCCCATCCATCGAACGGATCGCCGACCCCATCCGTTCGGATCGATCGCTCGCGCGCGGCGGTCGATGAGTACCCGAAGCACCGAACCGTGCGTCGGGTCGCGCCGCGCTAGCGGCTGCGCTGTATCGCGCGGCCGAGCTCGATCACCGCCAGCGCGTAATAGCTCGATCGGTTGTAGCGCGTGATGACGTAGAAGTTCTGCGTGCCGGCGAAGTAGCTCGGCGCGCCGGCGCCGTTCTCCACCATCACCAGCGCCAGCAAGCCGGTGTGCTCGCGCCCGCCGTCGGCCAGCACAGCGCCCTGGCGGGCCAACTGTTCGGCGCTGAAGCTGGGCAGGATGTCGGGCGCCAGCAGCAGCGCGCGGGCGGCGGCGTCGGCCGGTGGCGTCACCGCGTAAAGCACCTGCAGGCCGGCCTGCCAGCCATGTTCGGCGAGGAAGTTGGCGACGCTGCCGATGGCGTCGACCGGGCTGTTGACGAGGTCGATGCGGCCGTCGCCGTCGAAGTCGACCGCCCAGCGGTTGATGCTGCCGGGCATGAACTGCGGCCAGCCCACCGCGCCGGCGAACGAGCCCTGCACGCTGGTCGGCGCCAGGCCTTCGCGGCTGGCGAAGACGAGGAATTCTTCGAGCTCGGCGCGGAAGAACTCGCTGCGGTCGGAGCGGCCGCGCGGAAAGTCGAAGGCCAGCGTCGCCAGCGCGTCGATGACGCGGAAATTGCCGGTGATGCGGCCGTAGAAGGTTTCGACGCCGATGACGCCGACGATGACTTCGGCCGGCACGCCCCAGCGTGCCTCGGCGCGCGCCAGGGCATCGGCATGGTCGCGCCAGAACTCGGTGCCGGCCAGGATGCGGCGCGGCTCGATGAAGCGGTCGCGGTAGGCGGCCCAGTTCTTCGCCTGACCGGCTGGCGCCGGCATCATCAGCTTCTGCGACGCCGTGCGCAGCCGCGCCTGGGCCAGCTGGTCGAGCACCCAGCTGCGCTCAAGGCCGCGGCGGATGGCGACGTCGGCAGCGAAGGCGCGCACGTCGTTGCGCTGGGCGTAGCGCGGCGCGTCTTCGCGCGCCTTCTGTGCGGGCACGGCAGCGGCCGGCAGCAGCACCAGAAGCAGGGAACACAAGAGGGATCGGACCATCGCCCGATGATAGGAGGCGGCCGGCTGCCGCCGCGCTCAGGCCGCCGGTTCGAGCAGCATCAAGCCCGACGCGGTGTTCGAGATCGGGATGTGATAGTTGCGGTGCATGGTCTTGACGCCATCGCCCAGCGCGGCGCGCGCGGCCAGCCACATCAGCAACTCGACCCCCTGGGTGCCGGCTTTTTCGACCAGCTCGTGGATGCTGTACTGGGTCGCCCAGCGTGGGTCGTGTTCCAGGCTTTCCAGGAATGCGAGGTCGAAGTCCTTGTTGATGAAGCCGGCGCGCTGGCCGTCGAGCTGGTGCGACAGCCCGCCCGTGCCGAGCACGACGACACGCGCGTCGCTGTCCCAGCTGCGGATGGCCCGGCCCACCGCCTCGCCGAGCGCGTAGCAGCGCCGCGCCGTCGGCAGCGGGAACTGCACGGTGTTGATGCACACCGGCACGATGCGCACGCCCCAGGCCTGGTCGGGGTACATCAGCTGCAGCGGGTTGGTGATGGCGTGGTCGACCACCATTTCCTGGCAGCTGGTGATGTCGAACTCGTCGGCGACCAGCGATTCGATCAAGTGCCAGGACAGGTCGAGATCACCTTCGAACACCGGCACCTGCGGGATGCCCCAGCCTTCGTCCTCGTTGCGGTATTGCGGCGCGGCGCCGACCGCGAAGGTGGGCAGCTTGTCGAGAAAGAAGTTGAGCCCGTGGTCGTTGTAGAAGATCACGGCGACATCGGGCCGGCGCTCTGCCAGCCAGCGGTGCACCGGCGCCCAGCCGTCGAAGAAGGGCTTCCAGTAGGGGTCTTGCTGCAGGTTCTTGGCGATTGCGCGGCCGATGGCCGGCACGTGCGAGCTGGTCAGGGCGCCGACGATCTGTGCCATGGTCGTCTCCGTTCAGTGCTTGGCGTAGGCGGCCAGCATGGCCTGGAACTCGGGCTTGCTCATGCCGGTCTGCTGGGCGCCGATGTCTTGCACGTCCAGGCCGAAGATGCCGGCGAACTTGGCCAGGTAATAGACGTTGCCGCCGGCGGCGATCAGCGCGAGCACGTTGCGGGCCTGGATCGCGGCGCGCTGCTCGGGGTTCAGGCCGTAGCGCTCGCAGTAGCCGGCCTCGTCTTGCCGGAAAGCGTCGCGGTTGGCCGCCGAGTTGAACGAGTAGCACATCTTGTTCAGCGCATAACCTTTGCGCGCCTGGTGGCTGTCGAACAACTGGGTGCCGGGGATGTCGGGCTGTGCCATCGCGGTCTCCGCTGCGGGTCTTGATGCGCATCAGTATCGGCGCGCCGAATGCTGCGATAAAGGCAGCGCAGATCATTCAACCCATGAGCCACTTCGATCATTCCGACCTCGACGGCCATGCGCTCCAACTGCTGCTGGCGGTGCACGAGGAAGGCTCGATCACGCGCGCCGCCCTGCGCCTGGGGGTCACGCAGTCGGCCGTCAGCCATGCGCTGGACAAGCTGCGCGCCATCGTCGGTGACGCGCTGTTCGTCAAGTGCGGGCGCGGCATCGTGGCCACGGCGCGCGCCGACGCGCTGGTGCCGCGGGCACGCCGACTGCTCGAGGATTTGCGCAGCTTCAGCCTGGCGGCCGACTTCGACCCGGCGCGGCTCAACGCCTGCGTCACGATCGCCGCCAACGACCTGCAATGTGATCTGCTGCTGCCCACGCTGCTGCGCCGGCTGCGCGCGGCGGCGCCCGGCGTCAGCCTGCGCGTCGTCGCATCCGGCGCGCCGCAGCCCTCACTGCTGCGCGACCCTGGCTGCGACCTGGCGCTCACGCCGCGGCCACCCGATGGCGCCGACATCGTGCAAAAGCGCTTGTTCGACGATGTCTATGCGGTGTTCTTCGACGCCACGCAGCGCGGCGCCCCGCTCGACCGCGAGGCCTATCTGGCCGCCGACCATGTCACCGTGCTGCACGAGCCGGGGCGTGGCCTGGACATCGACGACTGGCTCGCCGGCCGCGGCGTGCAGCGCCGCGTTGTTGCCAGTGTGCCGGCGTTTGCCGGCATTGCCGCCATGCTGCAGGGCGGGCCCTGGCTGGCGACATTGCCGTCGCTGCTGGGCCCCGGCGTGCTGCGCGGGCTGGGCCACGCGCCGGTGCCGCTGCCGACGCCGCAGCTGCCGATGTACCTGGCCTGGCACCTGAGCCGGCAGGCCGACCCGGTCCATCAGTGGCTGCGCGGCGAACTGGAACAGGTGGCGCGCGCGCTCGTCAGCTGAGCGGCGCTGCAGCGCGTGCGGTCGCGGGCAGCGCAGCGGCCGCGGCGGCGAAGCTGCGCCACCAGTCGCGGCCCGGCCGCAGCAGCGCGGCACCTCTGGCGTAACGCAGGCGGTCGAGCTGGTCCAGCGTGGCGGCCAGCGCTTCGGCGCTGGCACCCAGCGTGCGCCGCACCTGGGCAGCGCGGGCCCGCGGCGGGTCGTGCACTGCCACCGTGACGCCGAGCCGGGCCAGGCGCTGCTGCACCTGGCGCTGCAAGCGCAGCCAGGGGTCTTGACGGCGCCGGTCCCAGAAAGCCCAGCCGGCAGCGGCCAGGCTGGCCGCGCACAGCAGGCCGATCAGCAGCACCGCCAGGTCTTGCCAGCTCGGCGCGCTGACGCCCAGGCGCTTGAGCAGGTCGAACTGCTGGCCGCGCGAGTAGTTCAGCACCCACTGGTTCCAGCGGTTGTCCATCTGCTCGAGCAGCGCGCGCACATGCGCGGCCAAGGCCGGGTTGACGCGGCTGAAGGCGCCGGCCACCAGCCCGCGCTCAGGGCTCAGGCTCTGGCCGCGCTGGACGCGCTCGGGCGCGACCGCGGCGGTCGGGTCGACGCGCACCCAGCCGCGCCCCGCCTGCCAGTATTCGGCCCAGGCGTGGGCATTGCTCTGGCGCACGATCCAGTAGCCGTCGGCCGGTTCCGGGTCGGTGCCCTGGTAGCCGGTGACGATGCGCGCCGGCACGTCCAGTGCCCGCATGATGACGACGAAGGCGCTGGCGAAGTGTTCGCAAAACCCAAGCCGGCGGTCGAGCCAGAACTCGTCGATGGCGTCGCGGCCGTAGCCGCCCGGGGCCAGGGTGTAGGTGTAGTTTTCGCGGCGGATGTGGCCCAGCACGGCCGCGGCCAGGGCGGCGGCGTCGGCGCTTTCGAGTTCGGGGCGTTGCCGCAGCGCAGTTGCCCAGGCCAGCGTGCGCGGGTTGTAGCCGGGTGGCAGTTCGCTGAAGTCGCGCAGCCCGGCCACCGGCTCGCGCGGGCCATGTCGGTGTTCGGGCCAGGCCTGGGCCTCGATGCGCACGCGCTCGGTCAGCGGGCGGTCGACCTGCCACTGCAGGTCGGGGCGCAGCGCCAGCAGCCAGCCCTCCAGGCGCGGCGCGGCGCCGGGCAGGTCGGGCGTGGCTTCGAGCATGGGCAGCAGCGGCAGCCGGCTCGGCTCCATCGTGATCTCGTAGCGCACCGGCTCGCCCAGCAGCTCCAGTTCGGCGCGCGGGCGCTGCGCGGCCGGCACGGTGGCCACCAGCCGCGTCCATTCGCGGCCGTTGAAGGCCGACAGCACCGGGCCGCGGAAGTACATCGCCGACGGCGGCGGCACGGCGCCGAAAAAGCGCACGCGCAGCGCCACCGAGTTGTCGTTGGCGATCTCGGCAACGCCGCCCAGGCGCATCGAGCCCGACAAGCCGGTGCGCCCGGCGCCGTCCTGCGGAATGCCCCACAGCGGCCCCATGCGCGGGAACAGCAGGAACAGCACCAGCATCAGCGGCGCGCCGAGCAGCGCGGCGCGCATGGCAACACCGCCTGCGCGTGCCAGCGTCGGCCGGCCGACCGGCATGTGGGCCAGCACCAGCGCCGTCAGCAAGCCCCACACCGACACCAGCATCGACGCCGCCACCGCGATCGACTGCGAATAGAGGAAGTTGGTCAGGACGAGGAAGAAGCCGAGGAAGAACACCACCAGGGCATCGCGGCGCGCGCGCAGCTCCAGCGTCTTCAAGGCCATCAACACCACCAGCATGGTGACGCCGGCTTCCTTGCCCAGCAGCGTGCGTTCGCTCCACAGCGTCAGCAGCGTTGCCAGCGCCAGGATGGCGGCCACGCTCCAGCGGCCGGGCAGGGCGCCGTTGCTGAACGCCAGGCGGGCGCGCCAGGCCAGGATCGCCGCCGCCAGCGCGCCGCACCAGGGCGGCAGGTGCCAGGCATGGGGCAGGATGGTCCAGCCGATCACCGCCAGCAGGAACAAGGTGTCGCGGGCGTCGCGCGGCAGCAGCCGCCAGGTGGTTGTGATCATGGTCGGCGCCCGCTCACGTCCATTCGGCCAGGCCGTCGAGCAAGGCGTGGCGGTGGGCGTCGCCCTGGCCGGGTGGCCATTCGCGGCCCGGCAGCCGCAGGCCGTAGCGCAAGCCTTCACGATCGGCTTGCAGCACCCAGGCGGCCAGCCGCGAGAGCCGCTGTTCGGTGTCGCGCCCGGCGGTGGCCGACCAGTCGAGCCAGAGCTGGCGGCTGCCGGTGCTGCTGGTTTCGCGGCTCACCAGCTCGCCGGTGCGGGCGAACTTCTTCCACGCCAGCTGGCGCATCGAATCCCCATGCCGCCACGGCCGCAGGCCGTCGAGCTCGCTGCCCTGGGTTTGCTGCACGGCAGCGTCTTCGCCGGTCATGGCGCCGGTTGGCGGCAGTGGCGGCGTCGGCTGCTCGGGCTGCGGCCAGGCCAGCACGCGGGCAACCGGCCGCCACACCGTCCAGGCGCGGAAGAGGCCGAAGGGAAAGCCGGTGGTCAGCTCCAGCGTCGGCACCGCCGACCAGCCGCGCCGCGCCGGCACCACGCTCAGGCGCACGGTTTCGCTGCCGCCGGCGGCGACGTCGCACCAGGCGAAGCTCTGTGCCCGGGCTTGACGCTGCTGCAGGTGGCAGGCCAGCCCATGGCGCTGGGCGCCGGGGTTGCTGATGACGATGTCCAGCCGCGAGGCTTCGCCGGCGAACACCGCCGGCGGCGGCCGCAGGTGCAGCGTCAGCCCGCGCAGCGTGCTGTGCGTCAGGTGCATCGACACCAGGCCACTGCCCGACAGCAGAAAGGTGAGCACGAAGCCGAGGTTGAGCTGGTAGTTGATCGACGCCAGCAGCATCAGCAGCATGGTGGCGGCGAACGCCAGCCCGGCGCGTGTGGGCAGGATGTAGATGTTGTGCTGGGTCAGCTGCCAGCTGTCGGTCAGCGGCAGGCGCGCCGTCCACCAGGCGCGCAGGCGCGCGCGCGGCGACGCGCTGGCGCGTGCAGGCGCCATGGCAGCGGGCGGGGGTGCCGACGCGGCCATCGCCAGGATCAGGGAATCGGGGTCGCCTCGACCATCGCGCGCACCTGTTCGATCGGGCCGCGGCCGGCGCCGGGCACCGGTTGCAGCCGGTGGGCGACGGCTTGCGGCAGGATGGCCTGGAGGTCGTCGGGGGCGACGTAGTCGCGCTGCGCCATCAGCGCGCGCGCCTTGGCCGCGCGCAGCGCGCCGATCGCCGCCCGCGGCGACAAGCCGTCGACGAACCAGCGCCCTGAGCGCGTGGCGGCGACCAGCGCCTGCAGGTAGTCGAGCAAGGGGTCGCCGGCGTGCACGGCGCGCACCGCGCGCTGCGCCGCCTCCAGCTCGGCCGCCGTCATCATCGGCTGCAGGCGCAGCAAGGCGTCGCGCCGGTCTTCGCCGGCCAGCAGCGCGCGCTCGGAGGCGCGGTCGGGGTAGCCCAGGGTGATGCGCAGCAAGAAGCGGTCGAGCTGGCTCTCGGGCAGCGGGTAGGTGCCGAGCTGGTCCGAGGGGTTCTGGGTCGCGATGACGAAGAAGGGCCGCGGCAGCGGCCGGGTCTCGTTCTCCACCGAGACCTGCTGCTCTTCCATCGCTTCGAGCAAGGCGCTTTGTGTCTTCGGCCCGGCGCGGTTGATCTCGTCGGCCAGCAGCACCTGCGAAAACACCGGCCCGGGGTGGAAGACGAAACTTTCCTTGCTGCGCTCGTAGACGCTGACGCCGATGAGGTCGCTGGGCATCATGTCGGCGGTGAACTGGACGCGGGCAAACTTCAGCCCCAGCGACACCGCCAGCGCATGGGCCAGCGTGGTCTTGCCGACCCCGGGCACGTCTTCGATCAGCAGGTGGCCGCCGGCCAGCAGGCAGGCAATGCAGTCTTCGATCTGCGGCCGCTTGCCGACGATGATCGTGCTAATCTGGTCGACCAGCCCGGAGATCTGGCGTGCGAGGCGTTGTTCCATGCGCGGCACATTACCCGAAAAAACCGCCTCTACCTTCGATGAGCACCGCCTTCTACAGCCATGCCGAGTGCCGTTTGCACGATATGGGCGCGGGCCATCCCGAGTGCCCGCAGCGCCTGGACGCCATCAGCGACCACCTGCTGTCGACCGGTCTGGACATCGCGCTCGAATACAAGGACGCGCCGCTGCTGACGCTGGAGCAGGCCGCGCGCGCCCACAGCAGCGGCTATGTCGCCGAACTCAAGGACAAGCTTGAGCAGATCGAGGCCGAAGGCGGCCACCATGCTTTCGACCCCGACACGACGGCCGGCCCCGGCACCTGGCGCGCCGCGCTGCGCGCCGCCGGCGCTGCGGTGGCCGCCACCGACGACGTCATCGCCG
>JAUYAJ010000681.1 GCA_030693565.1 Rubrivivax sp. | reverse complement strand
CCATCTTGAAGCCTTCGAGCGCGGTCACCATGGTGCCGGTCTCGCCCGGCGTGTTGAGCAGGATCGAGGTCGTCGAGCCGCCGTACATGGCGCCGTAGTAGATGCCGGCAAAAAAGATCATCGACGCCGTCGGCTCGACCTGGGCGGTGATGGGCAGCAGCATCGCCACCGTCACCGCCGGGCCGATGCCCGGCAGCACCCCGACGGCGGTGCCCAGCGCGCAGCCCAGAAAGGCCCACATCAGGTTGATGGGCGTGCCGGCGGTGACAAAACCGCCCAGCAACTGGTTCCAGATGTCCATCGCTCGCGCTCCCGCTCAGATCCAGCCGCTGGCCGTGAGGCCGGGCAGGTTCACCGCCAGCACCTTGGTGAACATCCAGAACACCGGGGCGGCAATCAACATCCCGGTGACGACGTCGATCACCGTTTGCCGCAAGCCGCCGGCCGGACGGCCTTCGCCGCTGCGCAGGCCGCGCACAGCGAGCGCAAAACACAGCGCGCAGGCGAGGATGAATCCGATGCGCTCGATCAGCGTCGCATTGGCGACGATGCCCGCCGCCACCCAGGCCAGCGCACGCCAGTCGCCGCGGTCGGCGCCCGACGCTGCCTCGAGGTCGCGAAAACCGCCGCGGCGCGCCTCCCACACCAGCCCGCCACCCAGCACGGCCAGCGCCCCCGACACCACCCAAGGCAGGAAGTTCGGGCCAACACCGGCATAGCCGGCATCCCCTGAGATCGACTGCGCGCCGTAGGCAAGCATGGCGGCCAGCGCCAGCGCACCCAGGCCGATCAGCGTCTGCGAAGTGGTGGACGACGAAGATGAAACATTCATGTGGCAGCTCTGGCCCGACGCGCCAGCGCAGCGGCACAGCCGCGGCAGCTTAGCGCGCGAGGAAGTTTGTGGATGGACAGACTGCAGCCCGGTGTCAGCCACCGGGCCGCGGTGGCCGAGGTCAGATCATCCCGGCCTTGACCATGGTGGCGCGCAGGCCGGCGAAGTCGTTGTCGACGAAGTCCTCGAAGGGCTTGCCGGTCAGCAACGCGGGGGTCCAGTTGTTCTTCTCCAGCGCCTCGGTCCAGGCCTTGGTCTTGGTGGCCTTGACGACCAGATCGGTCAGCGCCTGACGTTGGGCCGCGGTGATGCCGGCGGCGGCGTAGACGCCGCGCCAGTTGCCGATGACGACATTGATGCCTTGCTCGACCAGCGTCGGCACGTTGACGCCCTTCAGGCGCTTTTCCGAGGTGACACCGATCGGCTTCATCTTGCCCGCCTCGATGTATTGCTGGAACTCGCTGTAGCCGCTGCCGCCGACGGTGACGTTGCCGCCCAGGATGGCTGCGGTGGCTTCGCCGCCGCCGCGGAAGGGCACGTAGTTGATCTTCGACGGGTCGACACCGACTTCGCGCGCAATCATGGCCGCTGCGATGTGCTCGGTGGAGCCGCGCGAGCCGCCACCCCACTTGACGCTGCCGGGGTCCTTCTTCATCTGCTCGACGACGTCCTTCATGGTCTTGAAGGGCGAGTTTTCCGGCAGCACGAAGACGTTGAACTCGCTGGTCAGGCGGGCGACCGGGGTCACCTGGCTCACCGACACCGGCGGCTTGCCGGTGATGATGCCGCCGAGCATCACCGCGCCCATCACCATCAGCGCGTTGCCGTCGCCCTTGGTCGCGTTGTAGAACTGCGCCAGGCCGATGGCGCCGGCGGCGCCGCCCTTGTTTTCGTAGGTCACCGAGGCGGCCACGCCGGCCTCTTGCATGGCCTTGCCCAGCGCACGGCCGGTGGTGTCCCAGCCGCCGCCCGGGTTGGCGGGAATCATCATCTTGATGTTGGCATTGGCGCGCGCGCTCAGCGGCAGCGCACCGACGGCGGCCAGAGCGGCCAGGGATTTGAGAAAGCTGTCACGACGCATGGTGCACTCCAGTCAGGGGGATTCCAGTGCCGCCATGGTGGCGTGCCAGCCTGTCAGTCGGCTGTCGCCAACCCCTGGGGAAACACCAAGTCGCCGGCGCCGATAATGCGCAGCCGATGAAACTGCTGCTGGTCGAAGACAACCCCGCGATGCAGACCACCTTGCAGCGTTCGTTCGAGCGCCGCGGCATCCAGGTGCAGGTCTGCGGCGACGGTGCGCGCGCGCTCGATCGCTGGCAGGCCAGCCTGCCCGACGTGGTGCTGCTCGACCTCAGCCTGCCCGGGCTCGACGGCCTGAGTGTGCTGGCCGCCGCGCGCGCCGCCGGGCTGCGCACCCCGGTGCTGATCCTCACCGCACGCGGCACCGTCGGCGACCGCATCCTGGGCCTCAACACCGGCGCCGACGACTACCTGCCCAAGCCCTTCGATCTGGACGAACTCGAAGCGCGCGTGCGCGCGCTGGCCCGCCGGCCGGACGCCACCCGGCCGACCGCGCTGGCCGAGTTCTGCGGCTTGCGCGCCGACGCCGACAACGGCGCCATCTACCTGAACGGCGGCGCGATGGAGCTGAGCACCCGCGAAGCCGCGCTGCTGCGCGCCCTGCTCGCCCGCCCCGGCCATGCGGTGGCCAAGGAACGCTTGTTCGAGATCGTCTTTCCCGGCCAGTCCGAGGTGCAGACCGAGGCGATCGAAGTCGTCGCCTACCGGCTGCGCAAGAA
>JAUYAJ010000676.1 GCA_030693565.1 Rubrivivax sp. | reverse complement strand
CCAGCGTGCCGGCGGTGTCGATCATGTCGTCCATGATCACGCAGTTGCGGCCGTCGATCTCGCCGATGACGTGCATCACTTCGGAGACGTTGGCGGTGGGCCGGCGCTTGTCGATGATCGCCAGATCGCAGTTGAGCTGCTTGGCCAGCGCACGTGCGCGGACCACGCCACCGACGTCGGGCGAAACGACGACCAGGTCACTGTAGTTCTTGCTTTTCAGGTCCGACAGCAGCACCGGGCTGGCGTAGATGTTGTCGACCGGAATGTCGAAGAAACCCTGGATCTGGTCGGCGTGCAGGTCCATCGTCAGCACACGCTCGACGCCCACGGTCTCGAGCATGTTGGCCACCACCTTGGCGCTGATCGGCACCCGGGTCGAGCGCGGTCGGCGGTCCTGGCGGGCATAGCCGTAATAAGGCATCACCGCGGTGATGCGCCGGGCGCTGGCGCGCTTGTTCGCATCGACCATGATGAAGAGCTCCATCAAGCTCTCGTTGGTCGGCATGCAGGTGGGCTGGACGACGAAGACGTCGCGGGCACGCACGTTCTGCCGGATCTCGACCGTGACTTCGCCGTCGGAGAAGCGGCCCACGGCCGCGCGGCCGAGTTCGACGCCCAGGTGCGTGGCAATCTCCTGCGCCAGCACCGGATTGGTATTGCCGGTGAACAGCACGGTGTTGAACAGCACGGTGGTCTCTCCGTCGAGCGGGCCTGAACGGCCGCGCCGATTGTCAGGTGAATTTTTGGCAGGGGAGGAAGGACTCGAACCCTCGCATGTCGGAATCAAAATCCGATGCCTTGACCAACTTGGCGACTCCCCTACACAGGTGCCGGCTTGCGCCGTCACCTCGAACTTTTCTCAGTCTGCCCAGGCCACCAGAGGATGGCTGTCCAGACTGCGGCACATCCGACCCACCCACCCCGGCGGAAGTTCATCCGCCGGTAGCATCGCCAAGGGTCGAGCGGCTGCACCGGCTCTCGCAAACACGGCGCTGCCGGAACCTGTCATGCGGCTGTTGCCAAAGCGGGCAGCGAGCCAATCACAGACCTGCAACACCTCGGGGCACTGGCTTTGCGCCGGCGGCTGCAAGTCGTTGCAGCCAAATCCGTCTGCCCAGCCACTGGGTCCCGATGTCTCTGCGAGAGAGCCCTCGACTATAACAGCTTCCGTGTCGCGCGTGAGCAGCGGGTGCTCGAAGATCGCGCCGGTGGCGATCGCCGCTTCGGGTTTGACCACCGCATACCAGCGCGGCGGCAGCGTGATCGGCGTCAGCCGCTCGCCGATGCCTTCAACGAAGGCGTTGTGGCCGCCGACGAAGAAGGGCACGTCGGCGCCCAGGCGCAGGCCCAGCGCCAGCAGGCGCTGGCGCGGCCAGTTCAGTTGCCAGAGCCGGTTCAGCGCCAGCAAGGTGGTGGCGGCGTCGGAGCTGCCCCCGCCCATGCCGGCGCCCCAGGGCACGGTCTTTTCGATCGTGATGTCGGCGCCCAGTGCGGTGCCGCTCTCGAGTTGCAGCAGGCGCGCCGCACGCAGGCACAAGTCGTCGGCGGGCAGCGCCGGGCCCAGATCGTGGCGCTGCAGCCGACCGTCGTCGCGGCGCTCGAAGTGCAGCGTGTCGGCCCAGTCGATCATCACGAACGGCGACTGCAGCAGGTGGTAGCCGTCGGCGCGGCGGCCGACGATGTGCAGGAACAGGTTGAGCTTGGCCGGCGCCGGCAGGTCGAACAGCGCGCGCAGCGTCATTGCGGGCGCTCCAGCCGCACGCGCAGGCTCACCGCTGGCGGCGCGGCGCGGCTGGCGTCTATCCAGCCGTCGTTCAGCCGGGCCAGCGTCACCGACCAGCCCAGCTGGTCGAAGCCCTCGGCGCGGCTTTGCGACGGCGCGCCCGGCCAGGGCCGGCCGGCCAGCCAGTCGGGCAGGGCGCGCAGCGGCAGCGCTTCGCCCAGTGCCTGGCGCGACAAGGTGTCGAGGTCGGGGTAGCGGGTCTCGCCGTCGGCGCTGCGCAGCACGGCGGCGCCGGGCGACCAGTTCGCCTGCGCCAGCAGCGTGCCCAGCGGCGAACTCAGCCGCAGCTCGCCGGTGTCGCCGTCGCCGCGCAGGTCGAAGGCCGCACCGACCTGGCGCGCAGCCTGGTCGCCATGAGCATCGACGCGCACCGTCAGCCTCCCCGATGTCCAGGGCGACTCGGCCGGTGGCGGCACGCTCGCGCAGCCCGCCAGTGCGGCGGCCAGTAGGAGGGTCGCGCTCCAGCGGCCCCAGGACCGCAGGCCGGTCACAGGTCGACCTTGAGCCGGGCCAGGGTTTCGCGCAGCACGTCGTTGGTGGCGTCGCGGCCGCGCGACTCGCGCCAGACCCGGCGCGCGTCGTCGCGGCGGCCGGTGGCCCAGAGCACCTCGCCCAGGTGGGCGCCGATCTCGGTGTCGGGGCGCGCCGCGTAGGCGGTCTGCAGCAACTGCAGCGCTGCCGGCAGGTTGCCAAGCCGGTACTCGACCCAGCCCAGGCTGTCGGTGATGAAGGGGTCGCCGGGGGCCAGTTCGAGCGCGCGCTGGATCAGCTGGCGCGCCTCGGGCAGGCGCTGGCTGCGATCGGCCAGCGAGTAGCCGAGCGCGTTGTGCGCATGGGCGCTGTCGGGCTTGAGCTCGATGACGCGGCGCAGCAGCACCTCCATCTGCTCGAGTCGGCCGACCTTCTCGGCCATCATCGCGCGCTCGTAGAGCAGGTCGGTGTCTTCGGGCGCGCGCTCGCTGGCTGCGGTCAGCACGTCGTAGGCTTCCTGCCAGCGCTTGAGCTCGCGCAGCAGCGCCGCTTCGGCCACCGCCTTGGCGCGGGCGTCCTCGGGGCTGCGCTCGTGCGAATTCCGGATCAGCGCCCGGGCCTCGGCCACCTGGCCCTGGCGCGCCATCAGCGAGGCGCGGCGGACTTGCACTTCCAGCGCCCGCTGCGGGTCGTCGACCTGGGCCAGCCAGCGTTCGGCAGCGGCAAAGTCGCCGCGCTGTTCGGCCGACTGGGCCAGCAGCAGCCGGGCCTGGACCAGGCCTTGTTCGGGGCGCGCCGCGACGTCGTCGTCGCTGCCGTCGGCGGCCGAGGCCGGGGCTTCAGCCGGCGTCGCCGCCTGCGCCAGTTCGATGTAGCGCAGCAACGCGGCCTCGCCGGCCTGTTGCTGCCGCAGCTCGAGCCGCAAGGCGCCCAGCGACAGGAAGGGCGGCGCCAGCATGGGCTGCTGCAGGGTCACGGCTTCGAGTTCACGCACCGCTTCGACATAGCGCTGGGCCTGCGTCAGTGCGCGCACATAAGCCAGCCGCAGGCCCGCAGGTGCATCGGCGCGCTGCAAGTGGGCACTGACAATGCGCTCAGCCACCGGCACTTTGGCCATCAGCTCGAGCGCCAGCAAGGTGGGGCCGACGGCAGCCGGGTCACCGGCGGCGGCTTGCTGGGCCAGCGTCAGTGCGCGCGCGCTGTCGCCGGCGGCCAGCCAGCCGCGGCCCAGCGCAACGCCGGCGGCAGTGGCTGTAGCCGGGGATTGCAGATGCGCCTGCAACACCTGGTCGAGCAGTTCGGCGGTCTGTTTGGGGTCTTGCGCGCGCTGCAGAAAACGTGGCAAGGCGGTGATCAGGCCGCCGCGTTCGGCCTCGGGCGTCATGCCGAGCAGGCTGCGAAGCGGCTCGGCCGCCTCGGGCACGCGGTTCAGCGCGGCCAGGATCTGCAACTGCATGCGCAGCGCATCGAGCGAGTTCGGCAATGCGATGCGCCAGGCCCGGGTCGCGGCCAAGGCCTGGTTGCCGGCGCGCGCTTGCAAGGCGATGTCGACGGCGCGGCGGAACAGCACTTCGTTGCGGGTGCGGCGGGCGGCGTCGAGGATGACCTCGAAGGCGGTGCCGGCCTGGCCGGCGCGCAGTTCCAGCTCACCGATCAGCAATTGATAGAAGAGCGGCGCGTCAAGGGGTGAATTGACGGGTGGTGTGGGCGCGGCGGCGGCCGGTGCGCTGGCAATGGCGGCGGCGGCTGCCAGCGCGGCGGCCCGGCGGAAAGTCAGGGGCATCGAGCCTCCAGGAGGAATCGAATCATTCTCACATAATGACCCGATGCCTGAACTCCCCGAAGTCGAGGTCACGCGGCGGGGCATCGACGCACCGCTGCGCGGCGCCAAGGTGCTGACCGCCCGCCTGGGCAAGCCGCTGCGCTGGCCGCTTGGGGTCGAGACCCAGGCGCTGCAAGGGGCGACGGTAGGGCCGGTGCTGCGGCGCGGCAAGTACCTGTGGCTGCCGCTCCAGCGCGGCCCCGGCGCCGACGGCGGCCTGCTGCTACACCTGGGCATGTCGGGTTCGCTGGCGCTGACGGCGGCGCCGGGCGTGCCCGGGCCGCACGACCACTTCGACCTTGTCACCTCGCAAGGCACGCTGCGGCTGACCGATCCGCGCCGTTTTGGCGCCGTCGTCTGGTCACCGGCGCTTGACGCCGGCGTTGCCGCCAAGCTGCTGGCCAGCCTGGGGCCTGAGCCTTTCGATGCCGCGCTGACGCCGGCCAGTTTTCACGCGGCGCTGCAGCAGCGGCGCGCGCCGGTGAAGGCTGTGCTGCTGGCGGGCGAAGTTGTCGTTGGCGCCGGCAACATCTACGCCTGTGAAGCCTTGTTCCGCGCCGGCATCCACCCGCGGCTGCGCAGCGATGCCATCAGCCGTCCGCGTGCCACGCGCTTGCTGGCGGCGCTGCGCGACACCCTGGCCAGGGCGCTGGCGGTGGGCGGGTCCACGCTGCGCGACTTCCGTGACGTTCATGGGCTGAGCGGCGCTTTCCAGGCCGAAGCCGGCGTCTACGGCCGCGCCGGCCTGCCATGCCCGAGTTGCGGCGCGCCGATCCGGCGTGTGATCCAGAACCAGCGCTCGACCTACTTCTGCGCGACCTGCCAGCGCCGCTGACCGCGCCGGCGTGACGGCTTGCGCGCCATCAGGCCCGGCGCGCGCGGCCTGGCAGCCATGGCTGCGCTAGCATGGACCGAGGATGACCAGGCGCCCAGCCGTGATGCGAAGTTCGATTGCCGACAGTCTTGATGCCCAGGCGCACTGGCGGGCCGAGCTCGGGCAGGCCATCACCAAGCTTGAGCAGTGGCTGGCCGCCCAGCACTTGCTCGACGGCGGCGATGCCGCGCTGCTCGCGGCGCTGCGCACGCGGCTGGGCTCTGACAAGCTGGTGCTGGCCTTCGTCGCCGAGTTCTCGCGCGGCAAGTCCGAACTGATCAACGCCATCTTCTTCGCCGATGTCGGCCGCCGCGTGTTGCCGGCAACGCCGGGGCGCACGACGATGTGCCCGCTCGAATTGCGCTTTGACGCCGGCGTGCCGCCGCAGCTGTCGCTGCTGGCGCTGGAAACGCGGCTGGCTGGCGGCATGCCAGCCGACTCTGGCGACGACGATCTGCATTGGCAGCGCCAGTTGCTGGACCCGGCCGACCCGCAGGCGCTGGCGCAGGCGCTGGCGGCGGTCACCGCGACCCAGCGGGTTGAGGTCGAGCAAGCCGTCGCGCTCGGGCTGTGGAGTCACGAGCAGCCGCAGGACAACCCGCCGCTCGATGCCGACGGCCGCGTCGAAGTGCCGGTATGGCGTCACGCGGTGATCAACCATCCGCACCCGCTGCTGCGCCGCGGTCTGGTGGTGATCGACACGCCAGGCCTCAACGCCGTTGGCGCCGAGCCGGAGTTGACGCTCGGGTTGCTGCCATCGGCGCATGCCATCGTCTTCGTGCTGGCGGCAGACACCGGCGTCACGCGCTCGGACCTGGCGATGTGGCGCGAGCACCTGGCCAGCAGCGGCGTCGAACGCTTCGTCGTCCTCAACAAGATCGACACCTTGGCCGACCCCCTGGCCAGCGACGCCGAAGTGGCAGCGCAGGTCGAGCGTCAGCGCGACCTGGCGGCGCAGGCGCTGGGCCTGCAGCCGGCCCGCGTCTTCCCGCTGTCGGCACGCGGCGCATTGGCGGCCAGGATTCGCGGCGACCGCGCGGCGCTGGCCGCCAGCCGGCTGCCGGCGCTGGAGGACGCCATCAGCGCTGGCTTGCTGCCCAGGCGGCGCGAGTTGCTGGCGCAGGCGCTCAGTGCTGCCTTGCAGCAAGTGCGCACCAGCAGCCAGCGGCGGCTGGCAGACAGCCGGCGCCAGAACGCCGAGCAGATGTTCGAGTTGCGCGGCTTGCGCGGCAAGAGTGGTGCCCGGCTGCGCCAGATGCTGCAGCGCATCGACACCGAGACCGCGGACTTCGAGCATTGCAGTGCCCGCATCGCCGCATTGCGAGCGGTGCAGATGCGGATGCTGGCGGCGGCTCTGCCCTTGCTCTCGAATTCGGCGCTGCGCGCCGAGCTGGCAACCATGCACGCAGCCAGCAATGCCCGTGCCTTCCATCTCGGCGCGCGCGCCGCTTTCAGCGCCTTGTGTGGCCGGCTGCGCGCGGTGCTGGTGGACGTCAACGCGCAGGCCAGCGAAATGCAGCAGATGCTGGACGCCAGCTTGCAGCAGCTCAACGCCGAGCATGGCTTCGCCTTTGCGCAGACGCCGGCGCCGGCGCTGGCCGCGGCCGAGGCGGAGCTGGCGCTGATCGAGCGGAACTACAGCCGCTACCTGTCTTTGTCGCAGCTCTGGCGGTTGGCGCTGCCAGGCTTCATGGACCAGTTCCAGCGCATGCTGGCGTCCAAGCTGCGGCTGGTCTTCGAAGGCGCTGCCGGCGAACTCGAACGCTGGCAGCGGGCGGCGACCGATGGCATTGACCAGCAGCTTCGTGAACGCCGGCGCGGCTTCAAGCGCCGCCGCGACGCTCTTGAACGCGTCCAGGTTGCCGCCGGCGAACTCGAGCAGCGCATTGCCGAGGTCGAAGCCCATGACGCCGAACTCGAAGCCCTGCGCCATCAGCTCAATCAGCAGGTCGACGCCGCGCTGGACTGCGCCCGCGGCGCTGGCAAGCTGGTATTGCCGGGCCAGCGCCAGGACGCGGCCTGATGGCGTCGGCCGCCGGATTCGGCGCCGCCGTCGTGCACTGGCAGCGCAGCCATGGCCGCCACGGCCTGCCTTGGCAAGGCAGCCGCGACCCCTACCGGGTCTGGCTGTCCGAGGTGATGTTGCAGCAGACCCAGGTCACCACGGTGCTGGACTATTACAGGCGCTTCCTGGCCCGCTTTCCGAATGTGCAGGCGCTGGCCGCAGCGACGCTGGACGAGGTCTATGCGATGTGGAGCGGGCTGGGCTACTACAGCCGGGCGCGCAACCTGCATCGCTGCGCCCAGGCCGTGGTGGCCGAGCATGGCGGGCGCTTTCCGCCGGCCAGTGCCGAGCTCGCTTTGCTGCCCGGCATCGGGCGTTCGACGGCGGCGGCGATTGCCGCCTTCTGCTTTGGCGAGCGCGCCGCCATCCTCGACGGCAACGTCAAGCGCGTGCTGACGCGCTGGCTCGGCTTCGACGGCGACCTCAGCGCCGCGGCGCCGCAGCGCGCGCTGTGGGCGGCCGCCGAAGGCTTGCTGCCTGTTGCCGACATCGACCGCTACACGCAGGGCTTGATGGACCTGGGCGCCACCGTCTGCCTGGCGCGGCGGCCCCTGTGCGCTGAATGCCCTGTGGCCGCGGGCTGCGCCGCACGCTGCCAGGGCGATCCTGAACGCTACCCGGTGAAGACGCGGCGCCTGCAGCGCGGCCGGCGCAGCCATGCGCTGCTGTGGCTGCAGCAAGGTGATTCGCTGTGGCTGACGCGGCGGCCCGAAAAAGGCGTCTGGGCCGGGCTGTGGAGCCTGCCCGAATACCCGACGCTGGACGCCGTGCACGAGACCACGGCGCAATGGCCGGGGCAGGGCCAGGCCTTGCCGGTGATCGAGCATGTGCTGACGCATTTCGACTGGACGCTGCAGCCGCTGCGCTGGGTCTTGCCGGCGCGGCTGGCAGCGCCGCGCCGCGCCGCCATCGAATCGGCCTTGCCCACCGGGCGCTGGCTGAGCTGCGAAGAAGCCTTGCAATCGGGCTTGCCGGCGCCACTGCGCAAGCTGCTGGTGACGGCTTAGCGCGCGTTGCCGCGCTAGCCCGTCCGCGCTCAGTCGCCGATGATGACTTGCTTGTCGCGCAGAAAGCCGTCCACCAGTGACAGCCTGATGGTCGGGTCGTCCATTTCCATCATCTGTTGCTTGACGGTCAAGGGCAGCGGCAGCAGTTCGCACCAGCGATTGGCGACCCAGCCGGCGTCGTCCAGCCGCAGCGGCTCGGCCACTGGCAACTCACCTTGTTCGCGCAGCACGGCCACGGCCTGCGCCAGCGCCTGCACGGTGCTGTGCATGGCTTGGCCGGGCGCGCGCGGCGGGTCGGCTGCCAGCGCCACCGCGGCCGTGGTCCACAAGCCGTTCTCCAGCTGCTGCAGCGTGCCCAGGCGGCGAAAGCGCCGGCCGGCGGTGCAGCGCAGAAAGAGGATGCCGGCCTGCTGGCTGTCGACGTCGTCGATCAACACCAGCGAGCCGACTTCTTCGAGCTCGACGTCGTTGCCGTTGCCGACCTCGCCGCCGCGCAGCAGGCCGATGACACCGAAAGGCTGGCGATGGCGCAGGCAATGGCCGACGAGGTCGAGGTAGCGCGCCTCGAACACCTTCAGGCCCAGGCGGCCGCCCGGAAACATCACCGTCTGCAAAGGGAACAGCGGCAGCGGGTCGGGCACCACGACCGCCGGATCGTCACTCGCGCGCATCGAGTTCCCGGTGGCGGATCAAGGTGGCGACGCGGGCTTCGAAGCGCCGCGCCAGCATCTCCACGCTGTAGACCGATCGGTGCTGGCCGCCGGTGCAGCCGACGGCCACCGTGAGGTAGCTGCGCTGGTCGTCCTCGAAGGACGGCAGCCAGTGGCTGAGGAAGGTTTCGATCTGCGCCAGCATCTCGGCCACTTCGGGCTGGGCTTCGAGATAGGCCGCCACCGGCGCGTCGCGCCCGCACAGCGGCCGCAGTTCGCGGATGTAGAAGGGGTTGGGCAGCACGCGCACGTCGAAGACGAAGTCGGCGTCCAGCGGCACGCCGCGCTTGTAGGCGAAGGACTCGAACACCAGCGTCAGCGCGGCCTCGCGGGCGCCGACCAGCGAGCGCACCCAGCTGCGCAGCAGGGCCGGGCGCAGCTGGCTGGTGTCGATCACCGTGGCCACCTCGCGCAAGTCGGCCAGCAGTTCACGTTCGAGCTCGATCGCCTCGGTCAGCGCGCGCGTGGCGTCGCCGCCTGAAGGCACTGCCGTCAGCGGGTGCGGGCGGCGCGTCTCGGAAAAACGCCGCACCAGCGCGTCGGTGCTGGCATCGAGAAAGATCGGGCGGATGCGAACGCCTTCGCGCCGCAGCTCGTCGATCAGCGGCAGCAGGTGGGGCAGTGAACCGGCTGTGCGCACGTCCACCGCCACCGCCACCCGGTGCGAGAAGCGCGCGTGCTCCAGGCGGATGAAGTCGCGCAGCAGCTCGGGCGGCAGGTTGTCGACGCAGAAGTAGCCGGCGTCCTCGAGCGCGTGCAGCGCCACCGACTTGCCCGAACCCGAGATGCCGGTGACGAGGATGACCTCGTCACGTTGGCCGCCAGGCAGATCGGCAATGGCGCTTTCACTCATGGCTGCACTGTACGCAAGCGGCGCGGCGCTGTCATGGCCGGGCCCCGGCGTTGCCGAGCATGGCCTGCGCATGGGCGCGGCTGGTGCCGGTCAGGCGTTCGCCGCCGAGCATGCGGGCGACTTCGCTGACGCGGGCTTCACCAGTCACCGCCAGCACCTCGCTGGTGGTGACCTTGCCTTGCAAGGCCTTGGTGACGACAAAATGGTGGTCGGCGCAGGCCGCGCCCAGCGCCAGATGGGTGTCGGCAAGCACCTGGGCGCCACCGCC
>JAUYAJ010000651.1 GCA_030693565.1 Rubrivivax sp. | reverse complement strand
CGCGGCTTCCGCACCGCGACGAACTTCATCGCCATCGCCTACTTGCGCATGTCCAAGCTAAAGCATCTGCCGGCTCATCCGTTCGCGCCCGCCCTGGCCAAATGAGACTGTCGCGCTCCACACGAAACGGCATAGAGCCTCACCATTGTCCTGCCGCCGCTGGCAGAGCAAGTCCGCATCGTCGCCCGCGTCACCCAACTCCGCCGCCTCTGCGCCACCATCCGCCAGCGCCTGACCGCCAGCCAGACAACCCAGTCCCATCTGGCCGACACCCTGGTCGACCAAGCCGCCACATGACGGACCCTGCCGCGCCGTCGCCCTTCAGCGACTACATCGTCTTCGTCGACGAGAGCGGCGACCACAGCCTGGATTCGATCAACCCCGACTACCCGGTGTTCGTGCTGGTCTTCTGCCTCCTGCCGCGCGCGGCCTATGTCGACCAGATCACGCCGGCCGTGCGGCGGCTGAAGTTCAGGCACAAGGCCCGCTACACCGCACCCGAACACCCCTACCGCCTGGCCCTGAAGTACGGCCTGGAGCGAGTGCACGCCTTCCTGACCGGGCAGGGTCGGGGCGAGCGCACCACTGCAGTGGTCTGCGAGGCCCGCGGCGCCAGGGAAGACAAGGAAATCGAACTGGCGTTTCGGCGCGTGTGCGACGGCGACAACCGATCAGGAAAACCGTACCCGCTGAACATCGTGGTGGCTGACAAGAAGACCAATTCCGAGAGGCTGCAATTGGCCGACCTGCTGGCGCGGCCGGTCGGTCTTCATGTATTGCGTCCCCACCAACTCAATCGCGCCTGGGACGTGCTGGCAACCAAGCTGTATGCCGGACAGTACGGCGTCGTGCAGGGCAACGGCCTGAAGGTCTTCCCATGAGACTTGAGGGCCCAGAAAGCAAAAGGGCCCCCAGGTAGTCCCAGGAGCCCAGCGCCGGTCGGGTAGTCCCAACCCATTTGCTGGGCAGCGTACCTGAAATGTCCACCACGCGTGCGCTAGGGTTTACACCAAATGCACAAAGTGAACGCCTGCCCTGGATGCCGGGAACGATCACGCCGGAGACGATCGCCGGCGCAAGCTCCAGGGCACGCAACCCGCTGATCGCCGCCAATCCGCGTGAGTTTCCGGACTCGCCCAACATCGACGCCGGCGAGGGCGTGCCGATGATGTTTGCCGAGATGGCGCGCTCCGGGCTCTACCCGCCTCAAGGAAGCGCCGGGCCGCCACAAGGTTGCTTTACCCCGCGGGGACGGGCTGGGCGCAGCCCGGCGCTGGAGGCGGGGCGGATCAAGCCGGTGGACTCGGCTGTGGGCACCAAGCTGATGCGCTACCTGCCGCACTGGGCGTGAATGCTTGACGCCGTCCCCGCCTGCTTGGGTCTGGTGCGCCTGAGTTGTTGATTGTTTTGAAGACTTTGCTTGATGGGTGCTTGATCGGCGCGGCTTGAACCCGACAAGCTGCGATCGCCGCCACAAGGTGACGCCGGGTTGACCAGCACTTGCGCTCACCCCGCATCGAACGCGCCCCGCAGCCACTCGATGCGCCCGCCGTCGACGCAGACGACGTCGAAGCGGCAAGGCGGCGGTGCCGGCCAGGCCAGCAAGAAATGCTGCGCCGCCAGCACCAGCCGGCGCTGCTTGGCGGCGCTGACGCTGGCGCCGGCGCCGCCGAAGTCGGCGCTGCGCCGGGCCCGCACTTCGACGAAGACCAGGGTGCCGTCGCGCTCGCGCAGGATCAGGTCGACCTCGCCGCCGCGCGCCCCGGGGCCGCGGGCGACCCGATAATTGCGCTGCACGAGTGCCAGCCCCTGCCGCAGCAGCCAGGCCAGCGCGCGCGATTCGGCATCGTCGCCGATCGCCTTCGTGCCGCCACCGGTGCCCGCCTTGAACATCGACGCCTCCTTGCTGCACCAGGCCGCCGCCGCCGCCGCCGGCCACCAGCAGTATCCGCCCGCCACCTTGTACCTGGTGGCAACGCCGATCGGCAATCTTGCGGACCTGAGCCTGCGCGCGCTGCATGTGCTGAGCCGTGTCGACGCTGTCGCCTGCGAAGACACCCGCGTCAGCGCGCAGCTGCTGCGCCACCTGGGCATCGAACGCCCGCTGCTGGCGCTGCACGCGCACAACGAGCAAGCCGCCAGCACCCAGGTGCTGGCGCGGCTGGCGGCCGGAGAGTCGGTGGCTTATGTCAGCGACGCCGGCACGCCGGCGGTGTCAGACCCCGGCGCGGCGCTGGTGGCGCGCGCCAGCGCCGCCGGCCACCGCGTGGTGCCGGTGCCTG
>JAUYAJ010000649.1 GCA_030693565.1 Rubrivivax sp. | reverse complement strand
ATGACCTTGAACTCCAGTGTCTTGCCCTCGTACGGGCTCATGTCCTTGACCGGGCGCGTGTCGAGCAGCGAACCGGGCAGGAAGGCGCGGATGCCATTGACCAGCACCGTCAGGCCGCCCTTGACCTTGCCGCTCACCGTGCCGGTGACGAAGTCGCCGGACTCGAGCGAGTTCTCCAGCGCCATCCACGAAGCCAGGCGCTTGGCCTTGTCGCGCGACAGGATGGTGTCGCCGTAGCCGTTTTCGACGGCATCGATGGCGACCGAGACGAAGTCGCCGACCTGGACTTCGAGCTCGCCCTGGTCGTTCTTGAATTCATCGATCGAGACGTAGGCCTCGCTCTTCAGGCCGGCGTTGACGACGACGGGGTTGAACTCGATGCGAACGACTTCGGCCGAGTTGACCTCGCCGACGCGCATGTCGTTGCTCTTGAGCGATTCCTCGAACAGGGCAGCAAAGCTGTCGCTGGCGCCGATGGCGGTGACGGTGGTGGTTTGGGACATGTGATTCCTGGGCCCGGAGAAGTGGAAGGCAGAGCCGGGCGGTGCTTGCAACGGAGGTTGCGGTTCGTTGACGGACACCACCGCACCCGCAGGCCTGGCGGCCTTGACGAGGGGTGCGGTGAACGGGTTGTGCCTGGCTGGGGCTCAGCCAAAAGCACCGCGCTGCCGCCACCAATCCAGCACCTGCGTCACCGAGTCTTCGATGGACAGCTGCGAGTTGTCGAGCAACAGCGCGTCTTCGGCTGCCAGCAAGGGCGCGACGGCGCGGGAACGGTCCCGCTGGTCGCGTGCCTCGATGTCGGCGCGAAGACTGTCGATATTAGATGGAATTCCCTTTGAAATCAACTGCTTATGGCGCCGGCTCGCGCGCTCGGCGGCGCTGGCGGTGAGAAACACCTTGAGCTGCGCGCCGGGGAAGACGACGGTGCCCATGTCGCGGCCATCGGCAACCAGCCCGGGCGGGCGGCGAAAGGCCAGCTGCAGGCCGTGCAAGGCCTCACGAACCGCCGGCAGCGCCGAGATCCGCGACGCCGTCGCGCCCGCGGTCTCGAGCCGCAGTTCGTCGCTGATGTCGCGGCCGCGCAACGCCACGGTGTCGCCGTCGAAGCGCAGGTCGAGCAGGGCGGCGATGCGCGCCAGGCCGACGCTGTCGTCGGCGGCGACGCCGTCGAGCCCGGCGGCGATGCCGGTGGCGCGGTACAGCGCGCCCGAGTCCAGCAAGTGCCAGCCCAGGCGCTGCGCCAGCGCGGCGGCCAGCGTGCCTTTGCCCGAGGCGGTCGGGCCGTCGATGGTGATCACCGGCACCTCGGCGGCTGCGGCCTGGGCGACGCCGAACAAGGCCTCGAAGTAGTCGGGGAAGGTCTTGGCGACGCAGCCCGGCTCGAGGATGCGCACCGGCACCGGCGGGCTGGCGCCGGCCAGGGCGTTGAAAGCCGCCAGCGACAAGCACATCGCCATCCGGTGGTCGTCGTAGGTGTGGATGGCAGCCGCCCGCCACACCGTGGGCGGGGTGATCTCGATGAAGTCGTCGCCGGCGTTGACGGTGGCGCCAACGCGGCGCAGTTCGGCTGTCATGGCGGCGATGCGGTCGGTTTCCTTGACGCGCCAGCTGGCGATGCCGGTCAGCCGGCTGGGACCGTCGGCGTACAGCGCCATCACCGCCAGTGTCATCGCGGCGTCGGGGATGGCGATGCAGTCGAGCGTGATGGCCTTCAGCGGCCAGGCGCCGCGCCGCACTTCCAGCCAGCCCGGGCCGCTGCGCACCTGGGCGCCCATGGCGCGCGCGGCGTCGACGAAGCGGATGTCGCCCTGGATCGAGTCGCTGCCGACACCGTCGATGTGCAGCGGTGCGCCGCCATCGGCGGCGATGGCGCCCAGGGCGATGAAATACGACGCCGACGACGCATCGCCCTCGACGTGGATGGCGCCCGGGCTCACATAGCGGCTGCCCTGGGGGACGGTGAAGCGCTGCCAGCCGTCACGCTGGACCTGGATGCCAAAGCGCGCCAGCAGCGCCAGCGTGATCTCGACATAGGGCTTGGAGATCAGTTCGCCGTCGACCTCGATCACCACCGGGCCGTCGTCGGCAACCAGCGGCAAGGCCAGCAGCAGCGCGGTCAGGAACTGGCTCGAGACATCACCGCGCACGCCGATGGGTGCGCTGGTGGCCAGGCGACCGCCAGCGCTGCCGCTCAGGCGCAGTGGTGGATAGCCGGGCTGGCCCAGGTCATCGACCGTGCAACCGAGTGGTCGCAGCGCGTCCACTAGGTCGCCGATCGGGCGTTCGTGCATGCGCGCCACGCCGGCCACTTCGAAGCGGCCGCCCTGCGTGGCGGCGAGCACCGCCAGCGCGGCGGTCAGCGGCCGCATGGCGGTGCCGGCGTTGCCGAGGAACAAGCGCGCTTCGTGCACGCGCAGCCGGCCGCCGATGCCGGTGACGGCCAGGCTGCCGCCGGTGTCGGTCAGCTCGCAGCCGAGCGTGCGCAAGGCGCCCAGCATGACGCGGGTGTCGTCGGAGTCGAGCAAGTCGTGGACGAGCGTCGTGCCCGCGGCCAGCCCGGCCAGCAACAGCACGCGGTTGGAAATGCTTTTGGAGCCTGGCAGGCGAACGCGGCCGGAAGCCGAGCGCAGCGGCGGCAGGTCGAGGAAGGGAATCGCGTAAATCTCAGTTCTCCAAGGCCGGCGAGCGGCGCCGACGGCGCCGCGGCGGGAATCACTTCGGCGGTCGCAGCGCGCCCATCTGCCAGTTCGTGCGGCCTTCAGCGGGGCCGCGGATCAAGTCTTCCAAGGCCTCGCCGTTGCCCGATCGCATCACCAGTTCCAAGGCGTCCAAGGCGTGGCGGAAGCGCTGCGACTGCTTGAGCACCTCTTCGCGGTTGGCGACCAGGATGTCGCGCCAGATCTCGGGGTTGCTGGCGGCGATGCGGGTGAAGTCACGAAAACCCGGGCCGGCCAGCGAGAGGAAGTCGCGCCCGCCAGGCTGGTTGACGACCGAGCTGAAGTAGGCAAAGGCCAGCAGGTGGGGCAGGTGGCTGACGGCGGCAAAGGCGGCGTCGTGGTTCTCCGGCGTCATCCGCAGCACCTGGGCGCCGATCGCCGACCAGACGTCGGTGGCGCGGCGCAGCATCGCCGGCGCGGTTTGCGCCAGCGGCGTCAGGATGACCTGGCGGCCGTTGTACAGCGTGGCGTCGGCATGCTGGATGCCGGCGGCTTCCTTGCCGGCGATGGGGTGCGCGGGCACGAAGGAGCTGATGTGTTCGCGCAGCACGCGGCGGGCGGCGTCGACGACATCGCGCTTGGTGCTGCCGACGTCCATCAGCAGCACCTCGGGCGTGATCAGGTGGCGGATCGCCTTCAGCATTGTCTCGGTGGCGGCCACCGGCACGGCCAGCAGCACGATGTCCGAGCCGGCCACTGCCTGCAGCGCCGACTCGGCGGCGTCGTCGATGACGCCGAGCTTCTTGGCGCGCTCGGTGGTCGACGGCGACTTGCTGTAGCCGATGACACGCTCGACCAGGCCGGCGCGCTTGAGCGCGAGCGCGAACGAGCCACCCATCAGGCCGCAACCGATCACGCCGAGCTGCTTGAACATGGGCGCGGTGGTCAGTGGACGTCGATCGGATAGGTGCCCAGCACCTTGAAGAAGGCGCAGGCGTCGCGAAGATTGCGCAGCGCCGCGCCAACCTTGGGCTCGTCGGGATGACCTTCGATGTCGATGTAGAAGTAGTACTCCCACTGGCCCGAGCGCGCTGGCCGTGACTCGAAGCGCGTCATCGACACGCCGTGGGTCTTCAGCGGCACCAGCATGTCGTGCACGGCGCCGGGCCGGTTGGTCACCGAGACCACCAGGCTGGTGCAGTCGTGGCCCGAGGGCTTGGGGATGGGCTGGCGGTGGCGGTCGGTGACGATCGCGAAGCGGGTGCGGTTGTGCGGGTCGTCCTGGATCGCCGGGGATACGGTGTGCAGGCCGAATTCGCTGCCGGCGCGTTCGCTGGCGATCGCCGCC
>JAUYAJ010000640.1 GCA_030693565.1 Rubrivivax sp. | reverse complement strand
GAGGCCGCCAACCAGCCCGCCCACACTCATTCCTACAATCTCAACCGCGCAACCCAGCACCGAGCCTCAGATCGGTCACGTTCCCGAAATCACCGGTCACGTTCGCCGAAATACGCAGCATGTTCTTCGAATCTACCCGGGCCTTGACGCTGGCCGCACTGTTGGCAGCCTTCTCCGCAACAGCCTGTTGACTGCCGAGCGGACTGGGGTGTTTCGCAGCGTCGTGACTGGACGCTGGACCGGTGTTGGTGGGCTTCATGAGTTTGACTCCTTGAGTGCTGTGGGCAGTGAATTGAACAAACAGCGTCCATTGAGGCCCTGATCGGTGGTCGGCGCAATGGCTCAAGGGCTTGGATCCGTGTAGGAGGCTGGCCCGACAGCCAAGGGCCGAACTGAGGCCGCGAACCTCGGCACCGCGAACACCTTGTGCTGCCGCGCAGCGGGCGAATGCCGTTGGCGCTGTGTGGCAATGGTCCGCGCGGGACGTCTGGATTCGTCCTGTGTGGACCGTGCTGCGCCCAAGGTTCGAGTGCGTGTGCGCTGTCGTACAGACGAGCTCGGGGCAGCGGGGCAGACTGCGCGATCACCCAGGGCCGTGTGCTGCTGGCCGTCCCGGTCAGGGAGTTCATGGCTTGCCGATGTCTCTGCATGGCGCGGCAGGCATCGGCTGTGTGCCATCAGTCGGACCGGGCCCCTCCCACCGCCAGGCCGCAGACATCGCGAATGAAGCGCCATGAAGTCCACGCACACACCTGGCCCACTTGCCCAGGCCAGCCTCGCCGACATCGCGTCGTTGCAGGGGCGGCCGCGCCGATCCCCCGACCCCACAGGAGAAGACCATGAAGATCCAACTCAACACCGACGTCCATATCGACGGCACCGAGGCGCTCGCTGCGCGCGCGGGTGCCACGGTCGAGCAGGCACTGGGGCGCTTGGGCGAACAGGTCACCCGGGTGGAAATTCATCTGAGTGACGAGAACGGCGGCAAGAGCGGGCCGCAAGACCAGCGCTGCATGCTGGAGGCCCGTCTTGAAGGCCGGCAGCCAGTGGCAGTGACGGCGCACGCCGCGACGCCGGAGCAGGCGGTGCATGGCGCCGCGCAAAAGCTGGCGCGTCTGCTGGACAGCACGCTCGGGCGGCTGGACGACCGTCGCGAGAAGACGTCCGGCCAACCCTTGTCCGGCACGGGACCCGCACCACGCTGATGGCCTTGCGCGCGGCGACTGCAGACCATCACCGCGCCCTGTGATGCCCGCCGACCTGCCTGCCGCATGGTGGCGACTCTTCAAGCAGGTTGGGACCTCGTGGGTCGATGACTACGTGCCGAGCATGGGGGCGGCGCTGGCCTACTACACGATGTTCTCGCTGGCGCCGCTGCTGCTGATCGTGGTGTCGGTGGCCGGACTCGTGTTCGGTGAAGACGCCGCCCGCGGCGAGATCCAGGCGCAGCTGCAGGACCTGATGGGCGATCAAGGCGCGCTCGCGGTGCAGGGTCTGCTGGCCAGTGTGCGCGAACCCGCCGAAGGCCTGACGGCCACGGCCGTGGGTCTGGTGCTGCTGGTCGTTGGCGCGACCACCGTGTTTGCCGAACTGCAGAACGCGCTCGACCGGATCTGGCGGGTACCGGGGCGGTTGCGCACGAGCGGGTGGCTGACGCTCGTTCGCGCCCGCCTGATGGCGCTGGGCATGATCCTTGCCGTGGGCTTCCTGCTCATCGTCTCGCTGGTGACCAGTGCGACGCTCGCCGCTGTGGGGCGGCGTCTGGACCCGGTCTTTGGCGGCTGGCAGGCGGTGGTGGAGGCTGGCAACGCGGTCGGGGGCTTCCTGCTGGTGGCGTTCATGTTCGGCCTGATCTACAAGGTCATGCCGCGCCAGCGTGTCCTGGCGGCAGACGTGTGGCTGGGCGCCTTGCTCGCCGCCTTGCTCTTCACGGGTGGCAAGCTGCTCATCGGCGCCTACATCGGCCGCAGCGGCGTCGCGTCGGGTTTCGGCGCGGCCGGCTCGCTGGTGGTGGTGCTGCTGTGGGTGTACTTCTCAGCCCAGATTCTGCTGATGGGCGCCGCGTTCACCTGCGTCTACGCCCGAACCTTCGGGTCCCGATCGCCCGCGCCGCCGGCCCCTTGAGGTCGTGCGTCGAGCCCTACAGCACGCAGTCAGCTGGCGCTTCTGTGCGCTGGCGGTCAAACGCCCCAGGTGATGGCGTCGCCCGACGCATGTGCAGCCTGCATCATTTCCACAAAGGGCCATGCCCGTTGACGCAAGGTGACGGCATCTGGCGCGTCGTCGGTGGTCTGCTCCGCCGCAGGCTCAGGGGCCGATTCGGCCAGCGCCACTGCGGACTCGATGGCCGCGATGGCGGCGGGCATGTCAGATGCCTGGACGATGCCCTTGTCCGCGGGCGCCTTGCCGATGATGCGCAAGATCGAGTCACCGATCGCACCCATCATGATCAGGTTGCCAGTCGCGTTGGACTTGAATGTGTAGTGCATGGCGGTGTGATGTGGGGGGAGCACTGGAAACCGGGGCTGGGCCCCGGTTGGGGCTGCGCCTACTTCTTGCTGGCGTTCTTGACGACTTCCTTGATGTCGCCGACAGCCTTCTGCACCTGGCCATCCACTTGTTTCTTGATGCCCCTGAGCTGCTGTTCGTTGCTGCCGATCACCTTGCCGGTGGTCTGTTGCACTTTCCCGGCGGCGTCTTTGAGCGCGCCCTTGACTTGATCTTTGTTCATGGTTTCTCCGTGCGTTGAGGTTGAAAAGTCAGCGTGGCCGTGACGTGAGGCCACGGCTCACTTGGCCATGCCTGCCATGCCGGCCGTGCCGTGGAACTTGTGCACGCCGCTGGTCCATCTCCTGTCCGACGTCACCGGCCAACGGTTCTTGTTGATACCCGGGGGCGTCGCGCCAGTGCTGAATGGAGGCGGGAAGGCCGCCTCTCGCCTGAGTGCCGGGCCTTTCGCCAGATCGACGATCAGGGCTTGCTGACCTTCTTGTCCGTCGCCTTGTCGGTGGTGTCCGCTTCCCACAGGTTGCTGGTCACGTCGATCTTCTTGCCCATTCCGGTCTTCGGATCGATGTCGATCTGCACCTCGTAGCTGTTTTCGCCCTTGGCGATCTCGTATTCGACGTAGTCCTTCTCACGATCGTTGACCGCGGTGATCTTGTAGCCCTGCTGCTCAATCTTGGACTTGTAGTCGGCCAGTTTCAAGTTCGGCGGCAGCGCCTTCTCCAGGCGGGTCTTCTCGTCGGTCCAGGCCTTCATGTAGCGACGGTCGCTGTAGCGGCTGTCCTTGTCGGCGACCAGCGCACCGGTTTGTTTGTAGTTGGCGTCCTTCATCATGCGTTTGGTCGCATCGGCGCGCCACATGTTGGTGGCCACGTCAACCTTCGTGGCCTTGGTCGCTCCCTTGTCGAAGTCGAGCTGCACTTCGTAGCTGTTGCCGCCCTTCACCACTTCGTACTCCAGATAGTCCTTCTTGTCGGCGTTGATCGTGGCGATGCGATAGCCGTTGCTGTCCAGGATCTTCGCGTAGTCGGCGCGGTTCTGCCCGGCGCCCAATTTTTCCTTCAGCTGGTCCTTTTCACCCTGCATCGCCGCACGGCGGTCGCGCCTCGGAACCATCCGCTCGCTCGGGCTGACCGCAGGCGCATTCGTCGCCGACGGCGCGGTCGGAGGCGTTGGCGTGGTGGTTTGGGCCGCCGCCAGGCCAGTGGCAAGTAGCGTGGCGCTGGCGATGGCGATCAGATGTCGTTGCAGTTTCATGGGGTTCTCCGATGGTGCCAAGGGGGTCAAAGGCCGATGCCGTAGTGCTGATTCACGCGTTGACCGTAGTCGGTCGTGTAAGGCGGCACTTCGTCGATCGGGTACTTCGGCGCGCCGTTCAAGCGCTCTTCATCAAGTGGCACCACGTATCCGCCTTGTGTGGTGTCGTACTTCAGCATGCGCCAGGGCACCGGATAGCGATCGGTGCCCATGCCCAGGAATCCGCCGAATTCGAGCACGGCGTAGCGCACCTGGCCTGAATGCTTGTCGATCATCAATTCGTCGATGGAGCCGAGCTTCTTGCCGGCCAGGCTGTACACGGCGGTTCCCTCCACCGTGTCTGAGGAAATGACGTCGTTCGTGACTGTCGAGGTGTTCATGCGATGACTCCTGAATGCTTAGCGAAATGCGGCCGGGCCGCATGCCCAGCCGCTCGTTCGCAATGTACGCAGACGCTCTGCAGCCGAAAGTCGGACCCCGGCCCATCTGGTTGTAGGACGAACTCCCTTTGCCCGCCCCAGTTGCAGCCACGCAACGGCAATGGGGCGCCCAATCGTTGGGGAATGCTGCTTGTCTCGCGGTGAGCGTTCTTCTGGCATCGCTGGATAACGAATTGAAAGCGTCCGCCGAATGCTGTTGGCGCCGCGAATGCGGCGTTCAAGACGGCAGAGTCGCACACGATCCGGAAAGCGTCCGGCCTGTATGAACGGGCCGGCGAGGATCCACACCCGATCGTGTTCAACCCTGCGCCGCCGCATCACAAACCGCTGCGCAGCGGGCGCTCGAGTGCGCCGGTTCATCGACGCTGCGTACATCGCCAACAAGCGGCCATGTGCGTCACCGCACATACAGCGGCCGCTCGCAATGCGAAGCTGCGCCGTCGACTCTTGATGGGAGCTTCCTCCATGAGCGGTGAATTTGCCCCCGGTGCGCCTGCCCCGAGCGGATTGCGCGGCACCCTCAGGTCGTGGCTGCGAACTTGGTCAAGTGAATTCGGGCCGCTGTCCGAGGACCTGCCGGCTGACGCTGGACGGCCGATCACGCATTCATACGGTTCGGTCCGCGTGCTGGTTGCCGATGACAACCCGGTGAATCTGATGATGATCTCGGCGCTGATGGAGTCGCGAGGGCTCGTCCCGGTGCTGGCGGCAGATGGTGCCGAAGCCGTGGCGCTGGCCTGCGAACTGCAGTTCGACCTCATCCTGATGGATCTGCAAATGCCGATCCTCGACGGATTGGGAGCAACAGCGGCCATCCGGCGCTTCGAGAACACCTGTTCGCGGTCCGCCGTACCTGTGCTCGCCTACTCCAACGCCTTGCCGGGTGCGGGTCTCATCGCGGCCCACGGCATGAACGGCAGCCTGGCCAAGCCGTGTGAGGATCATGAACTGGAGGACTGCCTGGTCCGGTGGTGTCCCACCTACCGCTCGGCGCCACTTGTGGCCGGCGTTTCCCATCACAACAGCCGCTGGCAAGCCGCGAATCAAGATCCCGATTCAAGCAGCTCCTCGCTGCGCTGAACGCGAAGCTGGCCTGGGCAAGCCGACGCCTTGCCAAGCCATCCCCGGCGCCGCCGTCCTGCCGAACAATCGGTGCGGTCAGGCGTCGCCATGTCTCGCCGGCCAGGCACACAAACGCCGGTGCGGGGCGCCCTGGCGTGCTGCCACGGCTCAGCCCTGACTGCTGCTGGCCGACCCCTCGTGCAATGTTCGAAGGCGCACAGACGAGCTGGCTTCTGCGCCTTATAAACAGCGTGCCGGGGTGTTTGTCCGGCGCAGGTCGTGAGTTTACGGACATCTCACGCACACCACGCAATGGGTTCACGACCGGACCGATCCGATGACGATGACCGTGCCTGTCCAATCCCTCGCGTTGACGTTGCGCGGCTGGTTTGGAGCCGCCCGCAAATGGATTGCAGTGAACCCGCTGACCCGGCGACCCGGCAGACAGTTCGGGGCCTGGGTGCCGGCGCGAACCGCCGCAGATGTGACCGCCCGCATGACCGCAAGCAGTTCGCCGACGTCGCGACATGGCGCCGAGTCCGATTCGAGTGACACCCTGGCCGCAACGGACATCGCACCGCAGGACTGGGATCTCCTGTTTCGAGCAGCGCTCGAACTTCTGGCGCGCCTGGCTGACGAGAAGGCCGCGCCTGTCGGCACCGGCGCGGGATGGCAAGCGCCAGGCACTGTACTGAGCGAGTGCCTGGATGCGCTGGACCAGTTGCGCAGGGCAGTCCCCGCTGCACACTGCCAGCAGATGTCCGAGGCGACCTACACGGACTGCGGCCACGAAGCGCGGGTTTGCGGGCCCCCATCGGGATCGGACCGCTGAGGTTTGAGCTGCCACGTCGACACCACGCACGGGTGCTGGCGTTGCAGCCGTCGCCGCATTGGGCGGCTTCCTGGAGGCCGGCCAGCAGTGCAGTGGCGGCGTCATCACCGCTGCCATGCTTCATCGCCAGCGCGCCAGAAGCGTCTGGCGCCTGTCACTGATTCGTGACCGAAGGCTGGTGGGTGGATGTTCTATCGGGGTCTGATTGCCGGAAGTGGTCGTCAGCGCAGCGTGCAAGGATCGCGCTCGGCACTTCACCGTGATCGTGTGCTGGATGTCCCGGGTGCTGCGCCTTGCGGCACGCCATCGCGCAGGCGGTAGCATGGCCCCCGGCAGCAGCGCCAGCGGCTGGGCGTCCAAAGGCCCTCGGCCAGTGCAATCCGGCGTGATGCGGCGACGCTGTCGACGGTCCTGATCGGCCATCATCAGCTGCCGACGGGTTCGCTCCGGCTACAAGTTCGACAAGCAACCTGGAAGCAACCTGTTGACCTGCACCAGCGACCCCACCGCGAACCAACTGCTCGCTGCGCTTCCAGGCGAAGAACTGACGCGCTGGCGGCATCAGCTTGAGCTTGCCGAGTTGCACCTCGGCCAGGTGCTGTACGAGCCGGGAAATCCGTTGAGCCACGTCTACTTCCCGTGCACCGCCATCGTTTCCCTGCTCTACCTGACGGAGACCGGCAAGTCGTCCGAGATCGCCGTGGTCGGCAACGAAGGTGTCGTCGGCATCGCCTTGTTCATGGGCGGCGAGACAACACCCAACCGGGCTGTTGTGCACAGCGCCGGCACCAGCTACCGTTTGAATGCCGAGGCCGTCAAGGCTGAGTTCAATCTGTCCGCTGCGGTCATGCACCTGTTGTTGCGCTACACGCAGGCGCTGATCACCCAGATGGCCCAGACGGCTGTGTGCAATCGTCACCACGCGGTTGATCAGCAGCTTTGCCGTTGCCTCCTGATGAGCCTGGATCGACTTCGGGGCAACGAGCTGAATATGATGCAGGAACTGATCGCCAACATACTTGGCGTCAGGCGCGAGGGTGTGACCGGGGCGGCGCTCAAGTTGCAGCGCGCCGGCCTGATCCGCTACGCGCACGGCAACATCAAGGTCCTGGACCGACCCGGCCTGGAGCTTCGAAGCTGCGAGTGCTACGCCGTCGTCAAGACCGAATACGACCGCTTGCTCCCGAAGCGCACCGCAACCTAATACGCCGGTGGCGCGCGCCCCATGCCGTCACGCCCGCTCAGGAAGTCTCGGGCTGGGGTTGCTGTTCGTCGGTGGCATTCGTCAAGCTCACCAGGTACCGATTCGCCGCGGGGTCTGCGCCGATGCTGGCAAAGACCGGCCGCGCCGGCCCGTCCTTGGGGCACAGCGTGAGAGGGTATGAAGGTCGCCGCACACTGGCGTCAACGCTGGAAAGCGCCGATCTGAATCGCCCTGCGCTCTCTGCGCAGACAAAGGTGTCGAGGCGCAATCCACAGGCATCGGCGCGTCCGATGCCCAGCATGTCGGCCCCGGTCTGGTTGAGTTCGTGCAGGACCCCTTGCGCATCGACGGTGAAGCAGCCCACCGGCTGGCAGTCATAGAGCTGGATCTGTCGGCGCAAGGCAGATTCCAGTTCGGCACGGGACTCATGCAACTCCTGCGCCTGCAGGTCGAGTTCGACCTGATGCACCTGCAGTTCGTGCAGCAGCGCCAGCGCGTCCCATGCCGTTTCCGGGGAAGATGCCAAGGCGTGCAGCACGGTCAGCGCATCGGCGGCCCTGGCGGGGGAGCCCTTGGTGGCGGCCGGCCCCGTCAGTCGGGACGCGGCGCGGCTGCGAAGATCGGCCAGGCGCTCCGGTTCGATGGCATGGACGGACAGGCCGGACAGCTTGGACATGAGGACCTTCTGCATGACGAGTACGGGGAGTCCACTCTACGCCTTGCGCAGGCGGGACTCGAGCTCATTTGCGACCGTGATGTCCACGATGGTGTTCACCACGCCCTGGATTGCCCACGCCAGGGTCAGACGCGCCGTCAGGTGCCATGGCCGCAGCTGACAGGCGCTCAGCGGGAGCGGCCTTGTTCGGCTGCCAGTGAGGCTGGGCTGAGCGCGCGGATGGCGACCTGGCACGCGGCGTCGAGTTGTCGGCGGTCACTTGGCTCGGGCAAGGCCTGGGTCATGCGCCCAATCATCTCGGCCTGGTCGAGCAGCGCCCGGCGCTGTTCCTCGCCCTGTGCCAGCTGGGACAGTTCGGCCATCGCGCTGGCCAACTTCAGGCACACCTGCAGGCTGCCGCCGCTGTAGTTGCGAATCGGGTCGAACGCGGCGTCGAGCAGCGACTTGAAGGTATCCGGACGCGAGACGAGCAGCCGCGTGCGACCCGCCTCGTCAGCGCGATGACCCGATTGCAGCTGCCGGCCGGCCAGCTTGCCCAGCGCCGAGGCCAGGCGGTCGACGCAGGCCTCGGCCATGCTGGGGTCGTTGATGCCGGGCGACAGCGCGCGCTGGGCGATCTCGACGAGTTAGTTGAAGAGGAACTGCAGGTCTTGCACCGGCGTTCGCACGGGGCCGAAATCAAAGGCCTGGCGCAGGCGCTCGCCCCGTGCGTCGTCGAGCTTCGCTGGTGGCCAGATCGTGGCAATGACCGCGCCGGCGATGACATGGTCGCCGGGGCGGCGCGCCAGACCGACAACCAGGTCGGCCTCGGTGGCCAGTTCGACGAGCGCGTCGATGTCGCTGTGCTCCACGTAGCCCGAGGTTGGCGCGCGCACGATCGCGCCGCCTTCATCGTCGATCCGCGGCGGTGCGTGCAGGTTCTGGCCTTCGCGGGGCGCCGAAAGCAGCAGCGGGAAACGCGCCTCGATGGCGTTGTCGAGATCCGAACCGACCACCGCGATCACCTCGGGGGCCTGGATCGACTTGGCCACGTGGTGGATGAAGTAGATCAGCACCGCCAGACTGCCCAGCGCGAGCACGAGCGCCGTGGTCACCGAAGCCCAGGGAACGAAGGGCGCGGTCTTGCCGCCGTGCACCACACCCAGCACGATGATGCAGAACGCAAAGGTCGCGATGAACATGCCCAGCGACAACTGGGTGCCGCGGTCGCGCATGAAAGTGCGCAGCAGGCGCGGGCCCAACTGGCCGGCGGCCAGCGACAGCGCGACGATGGTGATCGAGAACACGGAGGCTGCGATGGAAATCATCGAGCCGGCGATCGTGGCCAGCAGCGACCGGGCGCCCTCGGCGCCCAAGCCAAAGAGCCAGTCCACGCCCAGCGCGTCCGAGGCCCTGGACAGCAGCTGCTGGCGCTCGATCCACGCGGACGGGTCCAGCAGGAACGTGGCCTGGGCCAGGAAGACGCCCAGGGTGGTCATCAGGATCGGCCAGAACCAGAGGCAGGAGCGGGTCGATTCGGCGAATGCGCGCAGTCGATTGAGCTTGGCCCAGTGTCGGCCACTTTTGTGACCGCTTGTGAGAAGGTTGCCTGAGACCATCTTCCGGCATGGCAGATGGACAACACAGCGGATCGTGGTCCAGCGTCGACAACACGGGCCCCTTGCTCGACATCGCGGCTTTCTGCCTGCTCATCACGACCCTGCTGGCCTGCCCATGGCCCTGTCCAGCACCACGCGGCGTGACGTGACGTGAACATATTCTGCTGGCGCGCACGCTGACCGTCGCGCGCTGGGGTCGGGCTGCCGTTGCCAGAAGCTCGCACAGAGCCGGCGGACCGTCGCTTTCACGGCCGGCCATCCGCGTCTGACTGCGGCCGCGTCGACGGCACTGCGGCACGCACGCGTTCACGGCTGGGATGTTTGGCCCACGCTTGCGCGGCGCGAAGCGCTCTGCGAGCCGCCGGTGTCGGCCAGGTCCTACAGGCTGACGGCGGGTCCTCCGCTGACGGCCGGCCTGCCTGGCCCCTATCTTCAGGGTCTGCGCCAGGCAATCCCGCCTGGCCCATTCGCTTCAAAGCACAAAGGACATCACCATGAGCATGCTCAGCGCAGGCACCATGAACGGCACGTCGATCCACAACCTCAAGGGCGAAAGCCTGGGCGACATCAAGGACCTGATGATCGACCTGAACTCGGGCCGCGTCGCGTACGCGGTTGTCGAGTTCGGCGGTCTGATGGGTTTGGGCAGCAAGTTGTTCGCGGTGCCGCTCAAAGCACTTCGCCAGGATGCGGCCAACAAGTGCTTCGTGCTCAACGCCGACAAGGACTCGCTGGAGAAAGCGGCCGGATTCGACAAGGACCATTGGCCCGACTTCGCCGACCGCAGCTGGCAAGAAGCCGTGCACAAGCACTACGACACCTCGCCGTACTGGATGTGATTCCCTGACCGACCACACACCATTGATGGGGGGTCGGTCCGCTGGGTCGGCCGTAGACGCTGGCCTGCGCGCGCTCAAAACCACTGGAAGAACGCATGAAAACTCTGGCCATCGCCTTGCTGGTTCTGGGTCTCCTGGCAGTGGCCTACGGCGGCTTCAGCTACACCAGGGACACCACCGCTGTGAAGCTCGGGCCGATCGAGTTGTCGGTGAAGGAGAAGGAGCGCGTCAACGTGCCGCTGTGGGCGGGCGTGGCCGCTGCGGTGGCGGGCGGCCTGTTGCTCGTCGTTGGATCGCGCAAGCCATGAGCCCCACCATCTACGACGTGCTGGGCGACAGTCACGACAAGCAGCGCCTGCTGTGCCTTCGCCTGACCCGCACGCGGGCGGCGAACCCGCAGGGGCGCAGCGAGACGTTGACCGCGCTGCGCATCGAACTGGCCGCGCACGCGGCGGCCGAGGAGCGCTATCTCTATGCACCCATGCTGATGGACGACAGAGGCCTGGGCAGTGCCCGCCACGCCTTGGCCGAGCACCACGACATCGACGAACTCGTCGAGACCTTGCTGGCGCTGGACGCTGCCGGCTCAGCCTGGGGCGACGCCGCCAAGGCCCTGGCGCACAAGGTGCGCCACCACTTGAAGGAAGAAGAGAGCAAGTTCTTCCAGATCTCCGGCAAGATTTTGAGCGAGGCGCAGAAGACCAGCCTGGCCGGCAAGTACCAGCGCGACTTCAAGCGGATGCGCGAGGTGGCCGCGCAGGGGTGAAGCGTTTGCCACGTCTGCCCGCCTCGGGTCCGAGGGCCAAGGCCAGAGCGCCGAAAGTCCTCGGGACGATGGACAAGACGGGGCGCGGAAAGGCCGGCGCCGGGTGCTGTGGCCCTGGCGCGGATTCCGGAAACTAACAAGGAAGGGCAGAACATGAACTCGACGGTGATCCTCACGACCGACAGCGACGACGACAGCGACGACGACCGCGACGCGAAGCGGGCCGAGCGGTGGAACGCAAGCCGCGTACAGCGCTGGGCATGATGATGAAGACCATCGCTTTCGCGCTGGCCGGTGGCTGCGGCTCGCGCCTGCTTGCGCTCACCGCCCATGAAGCCAAACCCGCGCTCGACTTCGCTGGCGGCACCCGCATCATCGACTTCGTGCTCAGCAATCTGGTCAATTCGGGCATTGACCGAATCTATGTGCTGGCGCAATACAAGGCCCGGTCGCTGGTCGACCATGTGCGCGCCCATTGGGAGCCCGTGCTCCGGCGCCGCGGTGGGTCGGTGCAGGTCGTGCTTCCCGACCCCGACAGCGCCTGCGGCGCCTTTCTCGGCACGCCGACACGCCGGATGTCGTGGCCGTCTTCGCCGCCGATCACGTCTATCGCATGGACGTCGGACAGATGGTCCTGGCGCATCAGCGCCATCGGGCCGACATCAGCGTCGCCACCATGCCGGTCGCCCTCGAGCGGTCGACTGGATTTGGCGTCGTCGAACTCGATGCCGACGGACGCATCCGGGCGTTCCAGGAAAAGCCCACCCATCCCCGGCCGATGCCCGGGCGGCCAGGTCATGCCTGTGCGTCGATGGGCGACTATCTGTTCGATCCGGGCGTCCTGAGGACGCTGCTCGATGCGGCGGCGAGCCGGGGCGAAACGGACTTCGGCCGCCACGTGTTGCCGCGCGCCATCGCAAGCCACCGTGTCTGCGCCTACGACTTCTCGGACAACCGCGTGACCGGCACCATGCCGCACGAGAAGCCCCACTACTGGCGCGACGTGGGGACGATCGGGGCCTACCGGTCCGCGCAGCAGGACGCGCTGGGGCCGGCGCAGACGTTCAGCCTGGACAACACACTCTGGCCCATCGGCGGCCACTCGCGCACCGACAGGATCGGTGCGCGAGCAGCCCAGGGCTGACAAGCGGGTTCCGGCATTCCGGCTCTGCCGTGCGCTGTGCCATGTGAACTGATACGGGCATTGGGCGCGGCCCGAAGTTGACCAATCAACGGCGAACGAAGCGCCGAGTGGCGCCTGATGTGCCCGCGCCGGCACGGCAAGGTCTGCAGCCGCTTGCTGCGTTCGGCGCCGACCGTTTCAACGACTCAGCCGCCGGCACAATGGCCAAAACGGCACCGGAGTTGCGCGATGAAGATCCTTGTAGCGGTAGACGGTTCGGAAGCGGCGCTGGATGCTGTGCGCCACGCGTTGCTGTTGCGGCAAGCGGGTCTGGACGCCGCCTTCCTGCTCGCCACGGTGCAGGAGCCAACCTATCTTTACGAAATGGTTCTGGCGCCGGGTGCCGACGTGCTGGAACGCGTCAGTGGGGCGGTAGGCTCCCGTGCACTGGCAGCTGCCCAAGCACTGTTCGACGCAGCAGGCGTGCCCTTCGAGCGCGAGATCGGTGCAGGGGAGCCTGCCTCAACATTGATCGAGATGGCAGCCAACCATGGTTGCGACGCCATCATCCTGGGAGCCAGAGGCTTGGGCGCGCTTCGCAGCGCGCTGGTGGGATCGGTATCGCAGGGCGTGCTGCTCGGCTCCAAGCTGCCAGTGACTGTTGTCAAACATGCAGGCGATGGTTCCGGCCTCAGAGGGGCAGGGTCGCGCTGATCACCGTGCCCTGATCCAGCTTGCTGTGCAGTTGCAAGCGGCCTCCGCAGCCCTGGACGCGGTAGCGCATGCCCGTCAAACCGTGCGATCCCGGGGCCAGCTGCCGCGGATCGAAGCCTTTGCCGTCGTCCTCGACGCGCAGCAAGGCCTGGCCGGCGTCCAGCGTCAGGCTGACGCGCACCTGGCGCGCCTGGGCGTACTTGGCGATGTTGGTCAAGGACTCCTGCACGACGCGAAACGCCACCAATGCGCGCTCGGCAGACAGCTGCAGGTCTTGCACTTCGGCCGCAACCGGCAGGTCGGCGCGCTCGGCAAACTCGGCGCATTGGATCTCCAGCGTGCGCTTCAAGCCCAGGTGGTCGAGCGATGAGGGGCGCAGATCCTCGATGATGCGGCGCTTGAGCGCGATGCCGTCGTCCAGCGTCTGGCTCAGGTGCTGTAGGCAGTCGGCCAGTTCGGCACTGGCGGGGGCAGCGCGCTTGCGCACCCGGGCGACGTTCAGCTTGGCGGCGGTCAACAGGCCACCGAGCTCGTCGTGCAGTTCGCGCGCCAGGTGGCTGCGTTCATGTTCGCGCACGCCTTGCAGGTGCTGGGCCAGGTCGGTCAGTTCGCTCGTGCGTTCCTGCACCTGATCGTCGAGTTTGTCGCGCTCGGCCTGCAACTCGGCCAGGTGGCGGGCGCGTTCGGCCGCACGGTCACGGGCAATGCGCGCCGCCGCATACAGCGCCAGCAGGCACAGCAGCACGAGCGCAGCGATGGCCAGCCGGCTCCACCAGCGCACCTGTGCGTGCCGTGCACCGCTGACCCGGACCACCTCGCGCTGCGCCGCCAGCACCGTTTCACCGAGCTGGCTGAAGCGCTCCATGTACTCGCGCCCGATGTCGGTCAGCAGCAGCTCGGTGGCGGCACTGGTCTGGCCCGATGCGTACAAGCTCATCACCTCGCGCGCCTCGGACAATCTGCGCGTCGCGGCTTCTGCCAGCTCGGTCAGCGCAGCCGCCTGCGGCCCGGGCTCCTGGGCCAGCCGGCGCAAGGTGTCGATGGAGTGCTGGACCTCGCGGTTGGCGCTGTCGAAAGGCTGGCGATAGCCGGCGCGGCCGGTCAGCATGAAGCCGCGCACGGCGGTTTCCATGCGCAGCAGGTTGCGGCGCAGCTCACCGATGCTCAGCTGCACCTCGACGGCCCGGTCGCGCTGGCGGGCGAGGTGTTCGGTGCTCTGGTAGCCGGCTTCGTTGATCAGCAGCACGGCAGCCGCCAGCACCACCACCAAAGGGCCGACCCAGCGGCGCGCCAGCAGGTGCTGCAGGGGCAGGAACAGGCGGGACAGGCTGAGAGTCATCGGCGTCGGGCCCAGCGCGGGTGGGCTACAAAGTACAGCAAGAAAGGCCTGCAGCGTGAATGGAGTCGGTACCGGGGGCGACCCCGTCGCCGGGCTTGCCGGCCCGGGCTGCTGGCGACGATTCTGCTCGGTTTTCCCGCGCGGTGCGCCCGCCGCCCACCCTCCTAGGAGCGTGGGCGGCAGAAGGCGATGCCCGCGTTGGGCCTGCCAGGGGGCGGGTGCAAGGCGCGCC
>JAUYAJ010000635.1 GCA_030693565.1 Rubrivivax sp. | reverse complement strand
GGCGTTGCACAACGCCACCACGCCGGCCCAGCGCCAGGTGGCGCGCGAGCGGCTGCGCGGCTGGGAGGGCGACTTGCGCGCGCTGGCGCAGGCCGCGCCGTGATTCAGCCCGGCAACGCCACCACGACGACGCGCGGGTTGACGCCCAGGCGCGGGAAGTCGGTCAGCGCGGCTTCGAACATGGCCGCGTACAGCTCGGCGTCGCTCCACGTGCCGCCTTCCTGGCTGGCGCGGGCTTCGAACAGCGGTTTGCCGCTGGCGCCGTCGCGGATCAGCAGCGCGACCTCGCGCTCGTAACGCGGCGCGTCCAGCCGCGCTGACAGACTCCAGCTCGGCCCCACCCAGGGGCCGTGGCGCCAGTGGGCAAAGCCGCCGCGCCACCACAGCGGGTCGTCCCAGAGCACGCGGTCGGCGCGCGTGCTGCGCGCCCCCACCTGCACCAGCACGTCGGCGGTCTGGCCGGCGCCGGCAGCGCGAAAGCCGGCTTTTTCGAGCGCGCCGCGGGCGGCGGCCTCGATCCGACCGGTGGCCTCGGCGCGCGCCTGCTGCGAGGGCAGGCGGTCGAAGGCGTAGCTGCCGGGCTGGCGGCCGGCCGGCCAGTCGCCGAAGGTCGAGACCTCGCAGCTCAGGCTGCGCAGTCCGGCGCAGCCGGCGCCCAGTGCGGCGCCCGCCAGCGCCAGGGTGAGGTGGCGTCGCTGGATCATGGTCGCTCCTTGCCCGGTGTCGTTACCGGGGTTCGATGCGCATCGCCACCGACGGCGGCGCGCAGGGTTCTTCGTCGAAGGCGATGTCGCCGGCGGGGTCGGCGACACCGGTGGCCTGGATGGTCGTGAACGGGAACAGTTTGCGGTCCATCAGGTGCGAGGGCTTGACCCGGCTCATCGAGTTGAGCATGTTGTCGGTGCGGCCCGGGTACTGGCGCTCCCATTCGCGCACCATGGCCCTGACCTGGACGCGCTGCAGGTTGTCCTGGTTGCCGCACAGCGTGCACGGGATGATGGGGAACTGGCGGTGCTCGGCCCAGCGCTCGAGGTCGGTCTCGGCGACATAGGCCAGCGGCCGGATGACGACGTTCTTGCCGTCGTCGCTGACCAGCTTGGGCGGCATGCCCTTGAGCCGGCCGCCGAAGAACATGTTCATCAGCAGCGTCACCACCATGTCGTCGCGGTGGTGGCCCAGGGCAATCTTGGTCGCCCCCAGCTCGCCGGCGACGCGGTAGAGGATGCCGCGGCGCAGCCGCGAGCACAGGCTGCACATCGTCTGGCCTTCGGGGATCAGGCGCTTGACGATCGAATAGGTGTCCTGGGCCTCGATGTGAAAAGGCACACCGCGCGAAGCCAGGTAGGCGGGCAGCACATGTTCGGGGAATCCGGGCTGCTTCTGGTCGAGGTTGACGGCGACGAGGTCGAACTTCACCGGCGCGCGTTCGCGCAGCGACAGCAGCACGTCGAGCAGCGCATAACTGTCTTTGCCGCCGGAGACGCAGACCATGATCTTGTCGCCGTCCTCGATCATGTTGAAGTCGCCGATGGCCCGGCCCACTTCGCGGTGCAGCCGCTTGCTCAGCTTGTTGGCTTCGAAGGCGGCGCGCTTGGCGGCCTGGAAGTCGGTCATGTTGTTCATCTAGACATCCTCGCTGAAAGCAAAGACCTCGACACCGACAGCGTCGCAATCGGGGTAGACATCGGGTTTCTCGGTGGAGACGCTGGCGGCGCGCACATGGGGGTGGGCGAGCATGGTCTTGAGCACGTCGTCGGCCAGCGTTTCTTGCAGGTGGATGTGGCCACGGGCGACACGCTCGGCGATGGCGCGGCGGATGAAGTCGTAGTCCAGCACTTCGTCGAGCTTGTCGGCGGTGGGCGTGGACTGCGCCAGCGGCACATAGAGGTCGACGTTGATGACGACGCGCTGTTCGCCGCGCTTTTCGAAGTCGAACACGCCGATGTTGATCCAGACCTCGTAGTTGCGCAAAAAGAGGCGCCGGCAGTCGATCAGGCGGGGGTGTTGAAGCAGGCTGTACATGGTCAGCGATCGCTGGTGGTCGACGGGTGGAAGATGAAGTCGCGCGCCATCGGCTGCAGATGCTGGCCGCCGTCGACGAGCAGGCTGTAGCCGGTGATGGCGGGCGATTCGAGCAGGTAGCGCACCGCGCGAGCGATGTCTTGCGGGCTGGTCGCGCGTTGCAGCGGCGCTTGCCGCTGCAGCCGTTCGACGTCGGCGGCGGGCAGGTCGGCCGAACCCAGGATCAGCCCTGGCGCAACGCCGCACACGCGCACCGCGGGTGCCAGCGCCTGGGCCAGCAGCGTGGTGGCGCTGTGCAGCGCCGCCTTCGACAAGGTGTAGGACAGGTAGTCCGGGTTCGGGTTCCAGAGCTTGTGGTCGAGCAGGTTGACGACGCAGCCGCGGTCGCCGGCCGATGCCAGGTGGGCGTGCAGCGCATGCGCCAGCACGATGGCCGGCGCGGTGTTGGCACGCCAGTGGCGCTCCATCGCCGCGTAGCTGAAATCGGCCACGCTGTCGTAGGCGAACACCGAAGCGTTGTTGACCACCGCCTGCACGCCGCCCAGCGCCGCCGCCACCGCTGGCAGCAAGGCGCGGCAGGCGGTTTCGTCGGCGAGGTCGGCGGCAAAGACCTGCGCGCGCGCACCCAGGGCGCGCAGTTCGGCGGCGGTGGCCTGGGCGTCGTCCGCGCTGTCGCGGTGGTGCACGGCGACGTCCCAGCCATGGGCGGCGAGCTCGAGTGCGATGGCACGGCCGATGCGCCGCGCCGCGCCGGTGACGATGACGACGGGACGTGTTTCCATGCTTCCTACAATGCCGGCGTGACGAGCGCCGAACCCGACATCTTATCGACCCCGCTGCAGCGCCAGATCGCGGCCACCGTGGCGCAGGCCGGCGGCTGGCTGGGTTTCGACCGTTTCATGGCGCTGTCCTTGTATACGCCGGGCGAGGGTTATTACAGCCGCGGTGACCGCCAGTTCGGCAGCCTGCCGTCGTCGGGCAGCGACTTCGTCACCGCGCCCGAGCTGTCGCCGCTGTTCGGCGCCGCGCTGGCGCGCCAGCTGGCGCAGGCGCTGGACGCCACGGATACCGACGAGTTGTTCGAGTTCGGTGCCGGCAGCGGCGCGCTGGCCGGCCAGCTGCTGCAGGCGCTGGGCGAACGTGTGCGGCGCTACTCGATCGTCGACCTCTCGGGCACGTTGCGTGCGCGCCAGGCGCAGCAGCTGGCGCCCTGGGGCGATCGGGTGCGCTGGCTCGATGCGCTGCCGCCGGCAATGCACGGCGTGGTGGTCGGTAACGAGGTGCTGGACGCGATGCCGGTGCAGCTGCTGCACTGGGACGGCAGCCAGTGGTTCGAGCGCGGTGTCGCCGTCGAAGGCGCGCGTTTCATCTGGGCCGACCGCGTCAGCGCGCTGCAGCCGCCGCACCCGGGGCCCTTCGTGCCCGGCACGGTGACCGAGATCCACCCGCAGGCCGAAGCCTTCATCCGCACCCTGGCCGAACGGCTGCAGCGTGGCGCTGCCTTCCTCATCGACTACGGTTTCCCCGAGGCCGAGTACTACCACCCGCAGCGCCTGGGCGGCACGCTGATGTGCCACCGCGCCCACCGCGCCGACACCGACCCGCTGGTCGAGGTCGGTGCCAAAGACATCACCGCCCATGTCAACTTCAGCGCCATCGCGCTGGCCGGCCAGGACGCGGGCCTGTCCGTGCTGGGTTACACCAGCCAGGCCCGCTTCCTGATGAACTGCGGCCTGGCCGAGCTGCTGCCCGGGCGCGATTTGCGCGAACAGGTGATGGCCCAGGTGCTGCTCAACGAACATGAAATGGGCGAGCTGTTCAAGGTCATCGGCTTTGCCCGCGGCTTTGATTTCGACGCCCTGGGCTTCGCCGCCGGCGACCGCTCCCACACGCTCTGAACCATGCGCTGGCTGATCGTCTTCCTGCTCGCTTCGCTGGTCTTCAATGGCTTGCGCGGCTGGTTCACGCGCATCGGCCTGGGGCGTTTGCCGGGTGATTTCAGCTTTCGCCTCGGTGGCCGCGAATGGTATGTGCCGCTGGCCAGCTCGCTGGTGCTGAGCCTGCTGGCCATGGGCATCGGCGCGCTCATCTGAGCTTTGGCGCGGCGCCTCAGCGCCCCATCACCAGCCCTTCGCGGCGCGGGTCGGCGCCGCCGAACCAGCCCTTGGGCGTGCGCTGCAGCGCTTGCAAGCCACTGACCAGGTCGATCTCGACGACGACGTGGCCGCGCGCCTTCAGCGCCTCCACCGTGGCCGGCGGGAAGCGCCCGCGTTCGAGCACCGTCGGGCCGTTGAAGCTGCCGAAGTTGGGCAGGTCGATGGCTTGCTGCACGTTCAGCCCCCAGTCCAGGCTGGCGATCAGCGTCTTGGCCGTGAAGTGGATGATGGCGGCGCCGCCGGGCGAGCCCAGGCTCATCAGCAGGCGGCCGTCGCGAGCGTCGAACACCAGCGTCGGGCTCATGCTCGAACGCGGCCGCTT
>JAUYAJ010000631.1 GCA_030693565.1 Rubrivivax sp. | reverse complement strand
CAGCGCCGCCTCGGCCTGCGCCTGCTGCTGGCGCAGCGCGCGCCAGGGCTGTTCGGCGGCGTCGGCCGCATGGGCCTGGCGCTGGCGCTGCAATTGATCGACTTGCTCGGCATAGGCGGCCACCGCCGCACTCAGCTCGATGACCTGGGACTGCAAAGCGTCGGCGTCGGCGATCGCCTGCTGGTAGGCGGCGCGCGGTTTGCCGGTGCCGGTGAGCAGCTCGGCGCGCAAGTCGCGCACGCTGGCCAGCAAGTCGTCGCCGCCGCTGGCCGCCACTTCACCCAACGACTGTTCGAGCGCACTGCGCAAGTGGTCGGCTGCATGGCCGACGGCGCCATGCACGTGCTGCGCGCCGCCTTGCTCGATCCACAGCAGGCCGGGGATGCCCCAATGCTCTTCGCGGCTGCCGCCTCGGGCGGCGAACTGGTAGCCCAGCAAGCCGGCAAGAAAGTCTTCGGCGTCGACGCCTTCGAGCCGGCGGTTGCCGGCCAGCAGCTCGCAGCGCTTCTTGTGCAGAAAGCTTTTCAGCAGCTTGTAAGGCGTGCCGTCGACCTCGAAGTCGAGCTCGACGGTGGGTGTCGCCGCCGAGTCACCATAAGGCCGCAGGTCGTCGACGCTGGTCGAGCGGTGGCGTTCGAAGAAGGCGGCGCGGATGGCGCGCACCAGCGTGCTCTTGCCGGCTTCGTTGGCGCCGGCGAAGAGGTTGAGCCCGGGCTGCAAGTCGGCCAGCTCGAAAGGCTGGCGGAACTGGCGCAGCTCGGCGACGCGCAGCCGGGTGATCTTCATGCCGTGGTCCCATCTGCGGCGTGCCGACGTTCGGCCAGCAGCGTGGTCAGGATTGCCAGCGCCTCCTGGGCGGCGGGGCCGTCGGCGTCGCGCAATTCGGTGATGACGCTGCCGAGGTAGCCATCGGCCTGCAAGGCGGCGATGTCGTCGGCGGTCGGCCGCAGCCGCAGCGCCGAAAGATCGCGGCGCAGGCTGCGCACACGCGCTTCGGCCGCGCCCAATGCGGCCAGCAACCGGGTCTGGCCGGCGAGGTCGACGTCGCCGGTGAGCCGCAGGGCGATGACGTCGCTGGCCTGGGCCTGCTGCAGCTGCGCGGCCAGCTGTTCGATGTCGCTGGCGACGTCGATGCGCTGCTCGATCTGCCGCCAGCGGTAGGTCGCGGTGGCGCGCGGCGTGACCCGCGGCACGGCGCCCGGGCCGTCGATCTCGACCAGCAGGCACTGGCCGGCGCCGTTGTCCTTGAAGCGGTCGGGCTCGGGCGTGCCGCTGTACCAGGTGCGCTCGTCGATGCGCTTGCAGCCATGCCAGTCGCCCAGCGCCAGGTAGTCGAGCCGGGCGCGCGCGGCGCGATCGGGCGCGATCGGGTTGGCGGCGTCGATGTCCTCGGCCAGCAGGCCTTGCAGCGCGCCATGGGCGATGCCCACACGCAGCCAGCCGGCGGCGGTCTCGCAGCCGTCGAACCAGTCGGTGAGGTCGCCATGGGTGTGGCGCTGGGTCAGCGGCGCGCACAGCAGCGCCAGCCGCGCCGGCGCCAGTTCGATGACGCCGGGCGCCAGTGCCAGATGCAGATTGGCCGGCGCTGCGCCCAGGCGCAGGGCTTGCTGCCAGACGCCGTCGGCGAGCGCGGCGTCGTGGTTGCCGGGGATCATCACCCAGGGCCCGGCGTAAGCGGCCAGCGCGTTGAAGAGGCGGCGGATGGTGCGCGGCGCCAGCGCCTGGGCGTCGAAGACGTCGCCGGCGACGATCACGGCGTCGACTTGTTCGGCGCTGGCCAGTTGCGCCAGCCGCTCGACCGCGGCAAAGCGCGCCTCGGCCAGCGGCACGGCGTCGTCGGCGTCGAAACTGCCGTACTGGCGGCCGATCTGCCAGTCGGCGGTGTGCAGCAATCGGATCATGGTGGAGGGGGATTGTCGGCGGCCGCCTCGCGCAGCCGCGCCAGCAAGCCGGAGTGGCGCCGCGTCGGTGCCGCGATGGCAGCGCCCAGCACCTCGGCGCCGGCGCACAGCCACAGGCGTTCACGGGCCCGGGTGACCGCGGTGTAGAGCAGCTCGCGGCTGACGACGCGGCTGGGCTGCGCTGGCAGCAGCACCAGCACGGCGTCGAACTCCGAGCCCTGCGACTTGTGGACGGTGAGCGCGAACGCGGTCTCGTGCGCCGGCAGCCGCGCCGGCGGCAAGGCGCGCCAGGCGCCGGCGGCGGGGAAGTGCACTTGCAGCTCGCCGCCAGCGTCGGCCAGCGTGATGCCGATGTCGCCGTTGAAAAGGCCGAGCACCGGGTCGTTGCGCAGCACCATCACCGGCCGCCCCGCGAACCAGGGCGAGCGCGGGTCGCTGCCGGGCGCGAGCTGGCTGCGCGCCAGCTCGGCCAGGCGCTGGTTGATGGCGAGCACGCCGCGCGGGCCTTCGCGCAAGGCGCAGAGAACGCGAAAGCGGTCGAAAACAGCGCCGACGGCAGCGGCGTCGTGCGGGGTCGCGCGCAGGGCATCGAAGTAAGGCGCGAAGCCGGCGGCCATGGCTTGCGCGCTGGCGGCGCCGGGCTGGGCACTGCTGTCGTCCAGCCAGTGCAGTGCGGTGCTGTCAGCCAGCGTCGCCAGGGCCGCAGCGCTGCGGCCCTGGTTGATGGCAGTCGCCAGCCGGCCGACGCCGGAGTCGGCGGCGAAGCGGAAGTTCTGCCGCAGCCAGACCACGCTGTCTTGCAAGGCGCTGGGCGCGGCACCATCGCCGGCCGCGCCGGCGTCGACGGCCTGCGGCGCCAGCTGGCAGGCGGCGGCCAGGTCGGCGCGGCAGGCGGCGCTCAGGCTCGGGTCGGCACCGAGCTCGGCAAACACCGCGCCCGATTCGACGGCGGCGAGCTGGTCTTTGTCGCCCAGCAAGACGATGCGCGCGCTGTCGGGAACGGCTTCGAGCAAGCGCGTGGCCAGTGCCAGGTCGAGCATCGAGGCTTCGTCGACGACCAAGGTGTCGATCGGCAGCCGCTTGCCGGCGTGGTGGACAAAGCCGCGCGGCGTCACGCCGAGCAGCCGGTGCAGGGTGAAGGACTCGGCGGGCAAACGATCGCGCAGCGCCGCCGGCAAGTGACTGGCGCGCTGGCGCAGCGCAGCGGTCATGCGCGCCGCCGCTTTGCCGGTGGGCGCGGCCAGCGCGATGCGGCAGTCCGGGTCTTGCGCCAGCAGACACGCCAGCAGGTTGACGACGGCGGTGGTCTTGCCGGTGCCGGGGCCGCCGCTGATGATGGTCAGCCGCTGGCGCAGCGCCAGCGCAGTGGCCAGTTGCTGCCAGTCGGCGGCGCCGCCCAGGCGCTCGGCATTGGCGGCGAACAGCTGGGTCAGCAAAGCCTGCGCGCGTGCGTCCAGCGGCGCCGGCGCGGTCGCGGCGGCGCGCACCAGGCGGCGCGCCAGTCGCTGCTCGAAGTCGAACAAGCGGTGCAGGTAGAGGCGGTCGTCGTCGTCGAGGATCAAGGGCATGGCAGCGCGCTGCTGCGGCGTGCCGACAACGCC
>JAUYAJ010000629.1 GCA_030693565.1 Rubrivivax sp. | reverse complement strand
GAGCGCCTTCCTGCACCGGCTGGAAACCGAGCTCGCGCCGCGGCTGCGCCAACGCCACAGCGCGCAGCCGGTCGAGCCGCCGGGCGCACGCTTCAGCACGCTCAACATCAACAGCGTGCACGGCGGCCAGGTCGAGCAGCGCTACAGCAACGACGCGCAAGGCCGGCCCACCGGCGAGCTGCCGGCGCCCACCGTCGCCCACAGCTGCCGCGCCGTGCTCGACCGCCGCTTCATCGCCGAAGAGACGCTGGACGAGGTGAAGGCTGAGATCGTCGCCATGCTCGACGAACTGCAGCGCGAGCGCCCGGGCTTCGACTACGGGCTGCGCGAGATCATGAGCTTCCTGCCGACCGCCACGGCCAAGGACGCGCCGGTGGTGGACGCCACGGCGCGCGCCATCGCCCGTGTGCTCGGGCGCGAGCCGAGCTACATCTCCAGCCCCGGCACCTACGACCAGAAGCACATCGCACGCACCGGCCTGCTCGACCAGTGCATCGCCTACGGCCCGGGCATCCTCGACCTGGCGCACCAGCCCGACGAATACGTCGGCATCCAGGCCATGCTCGACTCGGCCCAGGTGATGGCGCTGGCGGCGCTGAGCCTGACGGGCGGCTCCCGCCGCTGAGCCCGCCCTCAGGCCCGCGTCAGGTGCAAGCGCAGTTGCACGACGCCGGGTTGCGGCACCGCCGCGTCAAAGCGCGCGCCGGCTTGCTCGGCAGCCACGCGCGCCGTTTCCACGCGCACGCCCAGGCCGTACAAGGCGACCGATTCGGTGAGCCCGGGCGGCGCGAACGGTTGCATCGCCGCGGCCAGGTCGACGCTGCGCAGCCGCGGGGCGTCGACGTGCAGACCCAGCACCAGCTGGCTGGGTTCGCCGTCGTCGATTGACGCCGTGGCACTGGCGCCGGGATCGTCGCCCCTGAGGTCGATCGCCAAGGCCACCAGCCGGTGCAGCAGCGCCGTCAGCGCGACGCCGTCGCCTTGCACGGCCAGCGCGCCGCCCTGCCAGGCTGAGCTGGCTTCGGCGGTCGCCAGGCCCGCTTGATGCAGTGGCTGCAACAGCGGCGCCAGCGTCACCGGCTGGGCCGGGGCGCCAGCGCTCGCGCCGGCGGCCGCCGGCAAGGCCAGCAGCTGGGCATAGTCGAACAAGTCGCTCAGGCTGCGCTCCAGGCGCTGGATCGACAGTGCCGCCAGCCCCGACAAGCGGCGGCTGCGCTCGTCGGCTTCGCTGTCGCGCTGCCACAGCTGCACCGCCATCGAGACGCCGTTCAGCGGCGTACGCACCTCGTGGCTGATGGCCGTCAGAAAACGGTTCTTCGCCCCCTGGGCGAGGTCGAGCTGCTGATAGGCCAGCTGCAACTCGTCCTGGTGACGCGAGGCCGCGAGCAGCGCAGCGGTCAAGCGCATGACGACCAAGGCAATGCCAGTGGCCAGCACCAGCAGCACGGCGCCGTACAACAAGGCCTGGCGGCGCCAGGTGATCAACGCGGTCGCCACCGGCTCGCTGGCACCGACCAGCCAGGCCGTGTTCTCGACCCGGCGCACCGAGAGCAGCTCGCGCCGGCCCTGCAGCAGCGAATCGTCCTCCATCGTCACCTGCAAGCGCCGCGCTCGCATCGCCGCCAGCGCCGCGCCGTCGCTCGCCAGCACTTGCTGGCCGAACCCAGCCTGGATCCGCGGTGAACGCGCCACCAGCTGGCCCGCATCGGTGGCCACGAACACGGCAGCGTCGCCAGCCGGCTGGAACGTTTCCAGCGAGGCCTGCAAGACACCGATCGGCATGCTGACGGTGAGCACGCCATTGAAGCGCCCGGCCGTCTCGACGCGCCGCGAAAACACGACGCTGGGCCGGCCGTTCAGCCGCGACACCAGCACCTCGCTGATGAACAAGCTGTCGCCCGGCAGCTCGCGGTGGATGTTGAAGTAGTCGCGGTCACCGAACTCGGCCGCGTCCGACTCGCTGCCCGGCGCTGCCGACGACGCCCACAACTGCCCTTCGGGGCCGATGCGGCGCACGAAGACGCCGGCGTCGAGCCGGCGTGCCACGTCGGCCAGGATGGCCGGCGCCGCGGCCTCGATCGGCTCGGTGCTGGCGCGCAGCCGCTCGTCGGCCGCCACCAGCGCCAGGTCGATGCTGCGCAGCCAGCCCTCCAGGTAATGCGCCGCCGATTCGGCACGCGCCTGGACGTCGGCCTGCGCCACGCGCAGGCTGCCGGCGCGCCACTCCCAGCTCAGCGCCGTCAACAAGGCCAGCACACCGATGAGGGCGGCAACCACGCCGACGTCGATGCGCCGCTTGGTTTTCGGCGTCACCGCGCGGACCCCCGCCCGGCCGCGCTCAGGGGCAAGCCGTCAGCACCGCGGCCACCGCCGCCGTCAGCCGCTTGCCGTAAGGCACGTGCAGGAACTCGTTCGGCCCGTGGGCGTTGCTCTTCGGGCCGAGCACGCCGCAGACCATCATTTGCGCCTGCGGGAAGCCTTGCTGCAGCAGCCGCATCAGCGGGATCGTGCCGCCTTGGCCGATGTAGCCCACCGGCGCGCCGTAATGGGTGTTGGACGCCGCATTGAGCGCGTCTTCAAGCCAGGGCGCGAGCTCAGGCGCGTTCCAGCCGGTGGCGCCGAGCGCGCCGGCGCGGCCGTCGGCATGGAAGGTGACCTTGGCGTTGTAAGGCGCGTTGTCTTCGAGCAGTGTCTTCAGCTTCAGCGACGCTTCATGCGCCTCGACCAGCGGCGGCAGCCGCAGGCTGAGCTTGAACGCGGTGTGCGGGCGCAGCACATTGCCGGCGTTCTTCAGGTCGGGGAAGCCGTCGACGCCGGTGACGCTGAGCGTGGGCCGCCAGGTGCGGCTGACCAGCGCCTCGACCGGGTCGGTGGTGGTCGGCAGCGTCGGCCCGCCGTCGGCGCCGCAAGCCCAGGGAAAACGCTTCCAGACCTCGTCCTGCAGGATCGCCGCGGTGGCGCGGGCCTGGCGCAGTCGCTCGGTCGGCACCTCGCAATGAAAGCTCTGCGGCAGCAGCTGGCCGGTCTTCGAGTCCTCCAGCCTGTCGAGCACCTGGCGCAGGATGCGAAAGCTCGACGGCACCAGCCCACTGGCGTCGCCCGAGTGGATGCCTTCGGTCAGGATCTCGACCTTGAGCACGCCGCTGACCATGCCGCGCAGGCTGGTCGTCAGCCACAACTGGTCGTAGTTGCCGGCGCCGCTGTCCAGGCAGACCACCAGGCCGACCTGGCCCAGCCGCGGCTTGAGCACCTCGATGTAGGCCGGCAAGTCGCCCGAGCCGCTTTCTTCGCAGCTCTCGATCAAGCCGACGCAGCGCGGATGCGGCAGGCCTTGCGCCTGCAGCGCTTCGAGCGCAGTGATGGCGGCGTACACGGCATAGCCGTCGTCGGCGCCGCCGCGACCGTAGAGCAGGCCGTTTTCGTACTTCGGCGTCCACGGGCCGAGGTCGCTGCGCCAGCCGTTGAACTCGGGCTGCTTGTCCAGGTGGCCGTAGAGCAGCGCGGTGGCCTGGCTGGTCGAGCCGCTGGCCGGCAGCTCGAAGAAGATCAGCGGCGTGCGCCCTTCCAGGCGCAGCACCTCGAGCTTGAGCCCGGGCAGCTTGCGGCCTTCGACCCAGGCCGCGGCGTCGCGCACGACGCGGTCGAGGTGGCCGCTCTGCGCCCAGTCGGGGTCGAACATCGGGCTCTTGGCAGGCACGGCGATGTAGTCGGTGAGCGCGGGCACGATGCGCTCGTCCCAGGCGCGGTCGGCGAAGTCAGCCAGCGCGGCGGAAGCGCCAGCGGACAGCGGCATCAGCTTGTCGGGTGCGTTCATGCAGGGGTCTCCAGGGTCATCGCAAAGGCATGTCGAATGGGATCAGAAACGCG
>JAUYAJ010000625.1 GCA_030693565.1 Rubrivivax sp. | reverse complement strand
GGTCCAGGCGCCGGCCCGTGGGCGTGAAGTGCACAACGGCGGGTCTGTCTTCTGCCCGGTCGGCGGCCACGGCAAGCAGCGTGCGCTGCAGCGGTTCGGCCAGCATCACCATGCCGGGGCCGCCGCCATAGGGGCGGTCGTCGACGCGCCGGTAGGCGTCGTCGGCGAAGTCGCGCAGCGGCCACAGCCTGACGTCGACGCCTTGCGGGCTGAAAGCGCGCCGCGTCACGCCATGCTGCAGGTGCGGCGCGAACAGCTCGGGAAACAGGGTCAGGATGTCGAAGCGCATCGCGCCAGCGCCTGCGTTCAGTCGCCGAAATCCCAGTCGACCAGGATCAGCTTGCCGGGGATGTCGACGCTGTCGACATAGGCCGCAACGAAGGGAATCAGCACTTCCTCGGCAGCCGCGTCCGGCGGCTGCAGGCGCAGCACGCAGTGCGGGCCGGTCTCGATCAGACCGACCACCGTGCCCAGCGCTTGCTGCTGCCGGTTGCGCACCGCCAGCCCGATCAAGTCGATCCAGTAGAACTCCTGGTCGTCCGGGGCCGGAAAGCTGGCCCGCGAGACGAACACGCGCGCGCCCGCCAGCGCCTGGGCAGCGTCGCGTTCGTGCAGTTCCTCGGTGGTGGCCACCACGCCATCGCCCTGGTCGCGCACCTGCAGCACGCTCAGCATGCGCGGCAACACCACCGCTGGCGCACCCAAGGGGCGCGGCAAAGCGGTTGCCGGCGGTTCGATGAACCAGCGTTTGGAACTGAACAAGGCCTGCGGGTCGGACGACAAAGGCTTGAGCTTGATGCCGCCCTTGACACCCCAGGCACCGAGGATGCGCGCCACTTCGACGGCGTCCTCGGGACGGGCGGCCTCGTCGGCCGCCGCGGGGTGAGCCATCGGCGTCACCCCTGTCGAGCTCAGGTGGCCGCCTTGGCCTGGCCGACCAGACGCGCCACGGTGGGCGACAGCTGGGCACCGACGCCCGACCAGTAGGTCACGCGGTCCAGCGCCAGGCGCAGCGGCTCTTCGCCACCCGAGGCCATCGGGTTGTAAAAGCCCACGCGCTCGATGAAGCGGCCGTCACGGCGCTCGCGAGCGTCGGCGACGACGATGTTGTAGAAAGGACGCTTCTTTGCGCCACCACGAGCCAGCCGGATCACGACCATGTTGAGACCATCCTAGAGTGTTCAGCGACCACCGCACCCGGAGACACTCAGGGCAGCAAGTCAGGGGTTGGTGGCCAGCACATGCATGTGCCCGCTCACCGGGGCCGGCGCTGTAGATACACCCTGGCCACAACTCAGCCCGGGTCAGCACCGAAAACCGCGCATTATAAACTCTTGTTGCCTTTACCTGCCAAGCCCCATGACCACCGGCCCACTTCTGGTTCGACCCAGCCGCGACAGCGACCTGCCCGCGGCCACCGCCATCTATGCCCACAGCGTGCTCCACGGCACCGGCAGCTTCGAGCTCGAGGCTCCCGACGAAGCCGAGATGCGGCGCCGCCGCGCCGACTTGCTGGCCAAAGGCCTGCCCTGGCTGGTGGCCGAGCAAGCCGGCCGGCTGCTCGGTTATGCCTACGCCGGCCCGTTCCGGCCGCGCCCGGCTTATCGCCACAGCCTGGAGAACTCGATCTACCTGGCGCCGCAGGCGCGCGGCCGCGGCGTCGGTCGCATCTTGCTGGCCGAGCTGATCGCGCGCTGTGAAGCCCTGGGCACGCGGCAGATGCTGGCCGTCATCGGCGACAGCGCCAACGCCAGCTCGATCGCGCTGCACCAGGCGCTGGGCTTCGAGCATGCCGGCCGGCTACAAAACGTCGGCTGGAAAGCCGGCCGCTGGCTCGACGTCGTGCTGATGCAGCGCAGCCTGGGCGCCGGCGCCACCACCCTGGCGCGCGCATGAGCCACTACCGCTCGAAGACATTGGCGACCTGGCTGGCACTGCTGGCCGGGCCGCTGGGCCTGCACCGCTTTTACCTGCACGGCTTTCGCGACCCCTGGGGCTGGTTGTGGCCGCTGCCAACACTGGTCGGCCTGCTGGGCGTGCAGCGCATGCAAGACATCGGTCAGGACGACCGCCTGGCCTGGCTGCTGATCCCCTGGCTGGGGCTGGCGATCGCGGCGGCAATGCTCAGCGCCATCGTCTACGGACTGACGCCGGACGAAAAGTGGGACGCCCGCCACAACCCAGACTTGCCGGTGCAGAGCACGGCCTGGGGCCCGGTGTTCGCCGTCATCCTGGCCTTGCTGCTGGGCGCTGCGGTGCTGATGGGCACGGTGGCTTTCAGCGGCCAGAAGTTCTTCGAGTGGCAACTCGAGAGCGCCGCGCCGCGCTGACGGCGGACCGTTGCCAGACCGCGGTCAAGCCGGCAGCCGCTCGATGCGCTGCAGCGCCACGCCGGCCAGGCGCGGCGCCAGCGCGCCCAGCCCGGGCAGCGACAGCGCTGGCTCGATTTCGAGCAAGGGCCGCAGCACGAAGGCGCGCTCGTGCAGGCGCGGATGCGGCAGCGTCAGCTCGGCGCTGCGCAGGCTCAGATCGCCCCAGGCCAGCAGGTCGAGGTCGAGCGTGCGCGGCGCGTTGCGCTCAGCGCGCTGGCGGCCATGCGCAGCTTCGATGCTGTGCAACTGCTGCAGCAAGGCCAGTGGCGCCAGCGTCGTCTGCAACGCCGCCACCGCGTTGATGAAGTCCGGCCCGCCCGCCTCCCAGGGCGCTGAGCGGTAAAGCGACGAGCGCGCCAGCAACTGCGTGCCGGCCAGCGCGGCCAGCGCCGTGAATGCGGCGTCGACCGCGGCGCGGGCGTCACCCAGGTTGGCACCCAGGCCGATGTAGGCCCGGGTTGGCGTCACGCGACTGGCGCCCCATCGCCGCCACCGCCGCCACTGCCACCGGCACCACCGCCCGGCTTGCGCCGGCGACGCCGGCGCTTGCGGGCCGCTGGCGCGACGCCACCATCGCCGTCATCAGCCGGCTCGTCACCGCCGTCGCCATCGTCGGGCGCTGCGGCGCCGGGCTCACCCTTGGCCGCGGCGCTGCGCGGGCCCGGCACCCGGCGCGGCGCGCTGCTCGGCCGTACGGCCTGCAGCAGCGCTTCGCGCTCGTCGTCGCTGCCGAGGTGAAAGTCTTCCCACCAGTCGGCCAGTTCGACATCGACTTCGCCGACGTCGGCGC
>JAUYAJ010000624.1 GCA_030693565.1 Rubrivivax sp. | reverse complement strand
TGACCGATCAGGTTCGAGCCCAGACCCAGTTGCGGAATCGGGATGCCCGTCAGCTGCAGCGAGATGAAGATCGCCGGGATCGTGTAGGCCAGGATCAGCACGATGTACTGCGCCACCTGGGTGTAGGTGATGCCTTTCATGCCGCCGAACACCGCGTACAGGAACACGATGCCCATGCCGACGTAGATGCCGACCTCGCTGCTCACGCCCAGGAAGCGCGAGAAGGCCACGCCCACCCCAGTCATCTGGCCGATGATGTAGGTGATCGACGCCGTCAACAGGCAGATCACCGCCACCGTGCTGGCGCTCTTGGAATAGAAGCGGTCGCCGATGAATTGCGGCACCGTGTACTTGCCGAACTTGCGCAAGTACGGTGCCAGCAGCTTGGCCAGCAGCACGTAGCCACCGGTCCAGCCCATCAGGAACAAGCCGCCGCCGTAGCCCATGTTGGAGATCAGGCCGGCCATCGAGATGAACGATGCAGCGCTCATCCAGTCGGCCGCAGTGGCCATGCCGTTCATCACCGGGTGGACGTTGCCGCCGGCGACGTAGAACTCGCTCGTCGAGCCGGCACGCGCCCAGATGGCGATGCCGATGTAGAGCGCGAAGCTCAGCCCGACAACGATGTAAATCGTGGTTTGGAGTTCCATGGTGTCAGTCCTCGTGAACGTCGAACTGACGGTCGATGTCGCCCATCTTCTTGGCGTAATAGAAGATCAACGCGATGAAGACGTAGATCGAGCCTTGCTGCGCAAACCAGAAGCCCAGCGGGTAGCCGCCGAGCTTGATGTTGTTGAGCAGGTCAGCGAACAGGATGCCGGCGCCGAACGAGACCAGGAACCAGATGATCAGGATCTTGGTCAACAGGCCCAGCGTGGCTTTCCAGTAGCCCTGGGAATCGTGGTTCATCGATAGGTCTCCTCTCAAGTGAACACGGCACAAAGGTGCCGCGGCGCGGATGGCCCGCGCATGACACCGACTATCGCCACCGGCTCTGACCTGCGACTGACGCGGCGCTGAACGCAGGCTGACAAACTAGGGCGATACCCTTGGTTTTGATGCCGCGATGCGGGATTCGATGGATTGCATCGACTCGCCCGGGGGCTGCAGCCTCACCGTGGACAATGAGTTGCCCACTCGCGAACCGCCATGCCGCCGCTCAAGCCGACCCCCCCATCGCTGGACCTCTTTGGCGAACCCGAGCCCACCGCGGCCGGCGACGCCGCGCTCGTCGAATCGGTGTTCGACAGCCTGTGCATCGCCGGCAGTGCGCGCGGCAAGACCTGGGTGCTGCACTTCCTGCGCGGCATGGAGACGCGCACCCTGCGCGGCGCCTACCCCACGCTGGCCGAGATCGACGCCGCGTTGCAGCACCTGCTGGCTGCGGGCCGGATCACCACGGAACAAGGCATCGGCTTTGGCGTGCCGCGCCAGCCGCTGCACGCCCGCCTGGCCGTGCTGCTGGCCGGTGCCGACGTGCGGCGCTTGTGGCGGGTCTGGATCTGGGCCGCGGGCGGCGCGCAGACGCGGCTCGAGAACGAGCCCTGGCCGCCGCCGCTGCGCAACCTGGACGAGTGGCTGGCGCTGGCCCGGCTGACGCTGTACGCCGGCTTCGACGCTGCCGGCTTCAGCCGCGTGGCACGCCAGCTGCTGGGGCCGGCCGGTTCGCCGGACATCGTCGCGCGTGCGCTGACCTCGCCCTTTGTGCCGGCCTTGTTCGAACGCATCGACACCGACCTGCGCTGGCACCTGCTGGAAACCATCGACCGCGCGCATGGCACCCACTGGCCGGTCTGGCAGCCGCTGCTGCAGTGGCTGGACGACCCCGTGCGCCAGCCGCTGGCACAGGTGCCGCCGCCGCTGCGTGTGACGCTGGCCGAACGCCGGCTTTACCGCGGCGACATGGCCGGTGTCGATGCTGCGCTGGCTGGCTTGCAAGCCCCTGTGGTCACATTGATCCAGGCCTGCCAGCAGGTCTGGGCCGGTGCCTGGGCCGGCGCCGCCAGCGCCTTCGCCGAAGCCTGGAAAGCCGGACAGAAAGCGGTCGCGATGCGCCGCGGGCTGGCGCCAGCCGGCGTGGCGCAGCTCTATGTGCTGGCGCTGCTGGCGCAGCCTCAGGCCGCGGCCTGGACCACGGCGCGCAAGTTCTGCCTCAGCGAATCGGGCTCGCGCAAGCCCTCGCCCTACACCGGCTGGGGCCTGTGGGCGCATGCGATCGCGGTCAAACTGGGCGACGAGGCGATCGAGCCCGATGCCTTCGGATTCGAGGGCGTGGGCCATGGCGGCTACGAAGTCAGCGTCCACGCCGAACGCCTGTGGCTCGCCGCCTGGCTCGGCCACCACCCGGCCGACTGGACCGACGCCGCTGTCGACACCAGCGTGCGCGCGCTTCACGCCAGCGGCCAGCATTGGCAAGCCGACCTGACGCGCCAGGCCGCG